>JBCDBC010000244.1:0-6873 GCA_039184535.1 Bacteroidota bacterium
TTTCAGGAGAAATAGGAGATTTAAAGCGTGAAATCGTATTTCACGGTGACACAGTAAATACTGCTTCGAGGATTCAGGAAGAATGTAACAGGCTGGGAAGAGAATTTCTGATCTCAGAACTTCTGCTGAAAGAGCTGGACCTGGGAAGTGATTTTATAGCTGAATTCATGGGGAGTATTCACTTGAGGGGGAAAGAAGTAAACATCAATCTGTTTAGTATCTTGCCCGCTTCATCTACCAATGATGCACCATGACTGACACAAGCCAGGAACAGGAGGTAAGGCCGGAGCTCATAGCGCTGGAAGGAATTACCGCCTTAATGGATAACAAATTCCGTATCCCCTTCACCCAATTCAGATTTGGTATAGACCCCATTATAGGGCTGGTCCCCTTGGCAGGGAATATTGCCGGCTTTTTGATTTCGGGTCTGATCATTGTTTCTATGGTCAGGTACAGAGCTAGTAGGAAGTTGGTGTTGCTGATGATGGGAAATATCATACTGGACTTCCTGGTAGGCTTAGTACCTATCCTCGGAATCATTTTTGACGTTACCTACAAAGCCAACAGAAGAAATTATCATTTGCTGGATGAGCATTATGATGAAGGCAAACATGGGGGAAGTGGCTGGGGCATTATTTTTATGGTGTTGCTCCTTATGCTATTGCTGATAGTAGGACTTGTGTACCTAAGCATTAAACTGTTTGAATTATTGAAATACCTTCTTAGTTGATTTGATATGGGTAAACTTTGGGACAAGGGTGTCGCCGTTGCTGAAAAAGTAGAATCCTTTACCGTAGGAAAAGACCGTGAGTTGGATGTGGTAATCGCTTCCCAGGATGTGCTGGGAACCATGGCACATGTACTCATGCTGGAAGAAGTAGGCTTACTGGAGAAAGAAGAATTACCCACCTTACTTCCGGAGCTATCCCGGATTTATGATCAGATCCAGGCAGGAGAATTCTCCATAGAAGAGGGAGTAGAGGATGTGCATTCTCAAGTAGAGATGATGCTCACCCAAAAACTGGGAGACATAGGGAAGAAAATTCACAGCGGACGTTCCAGAAATGATCAGGTCTTGGTAGACCTTAAGCTATACTTCAAGGACCAACTTCAGGAACTTACAGGCCTGATGGAAACGCTCTTTTCCAGGCTTCAGGATCTTAGTGAAAAGCATAAAGACATATTACTTCCAGGCTACACTCATCTTCAGATAGCCATGCCATCCTCAGCTGGATTATGGTTTGGCTCCTATGCGGAGAGTTTAGTGGATGACCTGAGAATGCTCAGAGCCGCTTATGAAATGGCTGACCAAAACCCCTTGGGCTCAGCAGCAGGCTACGGAAGTTCTTTCCCCCTAAACAGAACATTGACCACTTCCCTTCTGGGCTTCTCCACCTTGGCCTATAATGTAGTCTATGCCCAAATGGGGAGAGGAAAGACGGAGACCTTTGTGTCATATGCCTTAGCTGCTATAGCTGGGACCCTGAATAAACTGGCTTCCGATGTTTGTCTGTACATGAACCAGAACTTTGGCTTTATCAGTTTTCCGGATGAGTTGACCACTGGGTCTAGCATCATGCCCCACAAGAAAAACCCGGACGTGTTTGAGATCATGCGTGCGCGCACCAACAGACTTATGAACCTCCCGGCTCAGTTATCTACCCTTTTATCTAACCTACCTTCTGGCTATCACAGGGATCTACAGCTCACCAAGGAAATGCTGGTCCCTGCCATGGAAGAGACGGCCCTCTGTCTACATATGACAGAATTTATGCTGGAAAACATCCAATTGAAAGAAAACATAGTGGAGGGAGAACTTTATGAGTATATGTTCTCAGTAGAAGAAGTAAATAAGTTGGTGCTGGAAGGAGTCCCCTTTAGGGAAGCTTACAAGCAGATAGGAAAAGCCATAGCTGAAGGAGATTTTCAAGCGGAGAGGACTGTTAAACACACTCATGAAGGAAGTATAGGAAATCTTTCCACAGCAGAGATCAGACAAAAGTGGGAAGGCGTAATGAGCGGCTTTGAATTTTCTTCCTATGAGCATGCGAAGAAGGAGTTGTTGGAGAGGTGTCGGAATTATGGGAAGTAATAAGTAGCTCTTCAAAGAGTCACACTAGATTACGTTTGGCCCTTTTAAGCCCAACGAAATGACACTGTAGGGCAAACAAGCTATGATTAATAGGGTCCCTGAGGGTCTCGAAGGGATAGATTGCTCCATCAAGCTTAGTCGTTTCGAGAGCCTCAACGACCTTATATGGAGCACTGTTTTTGCCCCCATTTTAACGGCTGGGTTTGAACCCGTAGCTATTTTCTTATCATTCCACCCCATTACTCATCAGCGGCAAACAGACAGTGAAAATACTTCCTCTTCCCAGTTTGCTATGAACCTGGATAGTGCCGTCATGGGCTAGTACTACTTCCCTCACATAGCTTAGTCCCAAGCCGAATCCCTTACTCTCATGTAAGTCGCCCTTACTGACTCTGTAGAAGCGGTCAAAGATACGGGCCTGGTCCTGCTTGGTGATGCCTATGCCCTTGTCTGCCACAGAGAGATAGAACTTGTCCTGCTTATTATAGGTAGATACCCGGATGTTGGGTGCTTCCGGGCTGTACTTGTTAGCATTCTCCAGTAGGTTGATGAGGGTATTACTCAAATGGACAGAGTCAGCCTCCACCATATTTTTCTCTGCATTCAGATCTATGAAAACTTCCCCTCCTTTTTCTTGAACCTTCAGGAGAATCTTCTGTACACTTTCCTGTAGCATTTCATGCATATTGACAGGCTTCTTCTTCCAGACGTATTCCTTTTTTTGGAATTGGGCAGCTTGGAGCACACGTTCCACCTGTCTGTTCATCCGCTGGTTTTCTTCCTTGATAATACCCAGATATCTGTCCATACCCTCTTTCCTTTCCTGTATCATAGGATTACTGAGAGCATCTGCCGCCAGGGAAATGGTGGCCAATGGCGTCTTCAGCTCATGGGTCATATTGTTGATGAAATCATTCTTGATCTCAGACAGGTTCTTCTGGCGGAAAACGATCTTGATGGTGAGGTAAAATGCTACTAGTACTATGCAGGTAAAGATGATAGCAGCCAAAGTGATCATCCCTATGGATTTAAGCGTATACGCCTGCTGATTAGGAAAGAAGAGAATCAAGAGCTTATCTCTGGCCAAATCATAGCCCGGAAAGAGAGAGGTCTGATGAGGAGATTCCAGGAATTCTTCCTCAGAAATATGTCCTGACTGGAGAATATTCTGACCTTGTTCTCTCACCAAAAAGTTGAATTCCATATCTATCCCATGGGCGTGTAGGCTTTGCTGGATGAGCGTATCCACCATCATGGAGTCAAGTCGCTGATTTAGAGGGACACCCAAACTACTCAGGCCTTGCATGGTCTGACGGAAGATCTGGACCATTTGCGGTCTTACTTCCCACTGGTAGGTGGAGGCGTCAGCTTCCAGTTCCTCATTTCCTTGTACAGAGATGGACGCATTATTCACACTGGTAATGCGCGTGCTATCCATGTCCTCAATACGGATGTATTCTTTCAGGCTATCCTTAATGGCTACGGTTCGCGTTTTAGAATCCTCGTCTGCTCCGCCTGCTTCTCTAAATTGTACCAGTACACGCTCATTTCTACGGGTATAAGTTTCATTGTCAAAGAAGATATCTTCCTGCAGGTCTATATTTAGATCCCGGGAGACTTTGAGGACCCCTTCCCGCATTTCTGTAGTCTGGATTTTCTCCACTACTTCCTGGAGAACCTGATTGATGGCCGTATGAAAGTTCTTCTCATTGATCCGTATGGCTCTCTCTATGAGGTTCACCTGCAAAATGATCAACCCCACTAAAGCCACCGTGGTCAGAGAAATGAGAATATATATTTGCCTATTTGACATACTAACAGATCAATAAACAGAGTCTTACAAGTGTGAGCTTATTGGAATAAAAGCCGAATTTATCAAATTAACCTTATCCGTATGTAGCTTGAATTCTTAGCGTCTTGGCGGCTTTGCGTGAGAATAAATATGTACGCCAAGACGCGAAGTCGCAAAGAATAGCATATGAGCCTAGCCCAGTGATAAACGCTTAACTGAACCTAATCCCAGCCTAAATATACGATAGACTTGCAGTTCCGCTCACCTATTTAACGTTTCCTTAACCCCTTACTTTTTCCGCCTAGTCAATAAAACGAAGTTCGGAACGTTTTTTCTCTATGAACCGACTGTTTGGTACAATCTGTATAGCATGGATTTCTCTCGGGCTTTTACAGGCCCAAAGCATATCAGATGCAGCCCTAAAAGTGCATCTGGAGAAGTTTGTGCAGGATCACATCATCACCAAAGACACTGTCCTCTACGGAGAAACCCTGGTAGGACTAACAGGCGTGATCCATGACTTCCTCAACCAGAAAGGATATGCTGATTATGAGAATTTTTCCTATTCCTATGAGCTAAGCCTGGGAGGAAAAACTATCAGCAGTCGGTCTTCAGATACGCTTTCACGGGAGGAGAGCATGGAATTTACCGCATATCTGTCAAACACTGATTTTCAGGAAGAGGATGTGAAGTCCCTTCTCTCAGAACTCCAGCAGGGAGAAGTGTTTGCTAAAAAGGAGAACATCAAAGAAACGCATACCTACAACTTCATCCGAAAAGATACGCTAGGAACCACCCGTGGAGCAGAACCTCAACCCCACATACTGGACCTCAACACCCTTTCTCCAGAAAGAAGAAAGGCCCTCCTCACCGCCCTTAAGGACGAGCGCGTCCGCAAAGCCTTCAAAGAAAACGGCATAGTAGTTAAGGGGATGCCTGAGTAATGTATCATCAGCAATTGAAACAATTAGATTTATCAATCCCTAAACTTCAATAGTGGAAGGGTTCTTGTTGTATTAAGGTTCTAGATTTTAGTAATTATCTTCCCCGCAATCATAGATGAAATCAGTAGTTCAAACATTACTCCTATTGCTGATTCTCCTTGGATGTAAAAACCCTTCTAGGGAGAATATATTAGGAGAAGAATCTGAGCATGATACAGTTGTTTCCGGAACTCAGGTTGATAATAAAGAAACTAAACCTAATGCTTCTATTCTAAGTTCAAAGCCTTTAATAGAAAAGGGGTTTATAAAGCTATCTATTGAGGATTACTTTTTCGAAAATCTTATAATCAGTAAAATAGGAAAGCTAAAAGGGATTAATTCTCTAAGCATTACAGGGTATAGTGTATATACTTTCGATGGGAAAGAAAACATTATACGAAGAGAGGATATAACTAATAATTTTGTGGTCTACTCTTATGATATGAAAGGTAGGTTACTTGAATTCGAAGTTAAGCAACATACAACTCAGGAAGCTTACTATACGGAATCCTATAGATATTCGAGCCAAGATTCTGTCATAGAAATTATCAAAACCTCATCCAGAGAAAGTGAGCCAGTAGAAAAGGAAGTAATCAATGACAGTATTTTTTTGAATGCTGAGGCAGTAAAGGCAAGGTTTTTTAAGAGTAGAACACCTTATGATTACTACATTAATCAAGAAATAGGAAAAATAATCACTTACGAAGACAAAATGGTTTTCTGCTGTGGAGTAATCATGGACGGAAAAAATAAGCTCACATATCACTTTAATGAGGCTGAAATGATTGACAGTCTAGTAATTGAAGGTCTCGAGACTAAAGAAAGAATGCGTTTTAGATATGAATACTCCTATTAGATTTACAAATGAAGACTGAGCTGGGCTTATAAGTAAAAGGAATATCTGTTACTCCTCCTCTGTCGCCATTTTTACATACTTGTCTATTTGTGCCTATCGGCAAGCCAGTCGGGCATTTAGTCCCGTTGATAAACTGAATCGTTAAATCCACAAGATTTAAGACTAGTTCAGATAAATTAAGCTAATGGGTTAAGTGAGAAAGAGCTTCGGGTATTCCCAGTCGAGACGTTCGACCCCCGGTATAAGAGAAAGAGTTAAAAATAGTTTTATGGACTTATCTCAACCCAATAGGGGGTATATTTTCATTTTAATTTCAAGAATTATAAAATACATATATAACTTATATACTGCTTGTGGGAATAATTCCTCTAATATCCTACTCATGAAATTTCTGTGTTCTACCATATTATTCAGTCTAGCTTTTTGTCCCTTATGGTCTCAGCCAGAACTGTTTTTGACACATTTGGATCGAAAGGATGGATTAACAGGGAATCGTATAATTACTATTTTCCAAGATTCTATTGGGTTTGTTTGGTTTGTTAGTGAGGAAGGGCTAAATCGTTTTGATGGAAAAAGGATTAAAAATTATCAGTATGATCCAGCAAATCATCAGTCTAATGTTCCTCAATTGATGGTCAATGTTTCCTTAGACCCTAAGGACCGAGTGTGGATGCCTAGGGGAAGGTTAGGAGGTATATCAACGTACATTCCCCAGGAAGATACCTTCTTTACATATTTAGAACATGAAGATTATGGCATTAATAATTTCTACACAGACCATCTCAATAGGACGTGGATCGCTACAAGTACGCGTGGACTTTTGTTATTCAAACCAGAGACTGGAGATGTGTCATCATTCCCACCTTTGTCCAAGTATAAATTAGCTCCTTTTTACGGTACCTACCTTTCTGAAGATAACAGAGGGAGGTTCTGGTTTAGTGATCAAAACGGGATCTATCAGTACTCTTGGGATAGTAGCAATTCCCCAAAGTATTATGCTTTCAGAGATCAAATAAAGCGATTAGAGGAAGACTATATGATCACCACAAAAGTCTTTCAAGATAGTCGAGGAGATTTATGGGTAGGAAGCCGGAAAGGTCTATTTAAGTTTGATGAAACTAATGATGTATTCTTATTGACTCCTCTAAAA
>JBCDBC010000245.1:0-6842 GCA_039184535.1 Bacteroidota bacterium
CTTTACCAGATTAACTCTTTATAAATAGCACGATAATAGCATCTACAAAAGTCTTTTTTGTCTCTTAATCACGATTAGGTATGGTATCCCATCCTTTAGCTTTTATCTTTTCATTAACATTACTCATCTCATTTTTCGGTGGTAAAAAACCACTAAATTATCAACAGGAAGAAAGTTCAGTTGATATTATATCCAGTAGAAAGTCAGGCTTTGAGATGGTTAAGGTTAAAGGCGGCATCTTTACCATGGGAGGAGATGATGAGGTAAATGATGGTGGTAAGCCAGAAATGAGAATTGCAGATGAGTGCCCCCATCCTGTTAATGTATCTGATTTTTCAATAGGTAAATATGAAGTAACTCAGGCTGATTGGTATGATGTGATGGGGACTTATCCAAGTGATCAAAAAAGCTGTAATGAGTGTCCCGTTGAGCAGGTCTCATGGAATGATATTCAAGAATTTATTAAAAAGGCGAACCAAAAATTTAATCAAACCTATCGATTACCAAGTGAAGCAGAATGGGAATTTGCAGCTAAGGGAGGGATAAAGAGTAAACATTCTTTGTATGCTGGAGGTAATGAGGCTAATAAAGTAGCATGGTTTAGTGAAAACTCTGGGGACAGTGTGCATCCAGTAGGAATGCTTCTACCTAATGAATTGGGTATATATGATATGAGTGGTAATATTTGGGAGTGGTGCAGTGATGAAAAACGTCCATATCCTTGTGATCAAATTGGGAAAATATTCAACTCAAAAGTGTTAAGAGGAGGCTCTTTTAGTCATAGAGTAAGCAGCGTTAGGCTAAATGATAGAAATGCCCGAGATCCCTCAATGCGTTTACCAACCCTTGGATTCCGTTTGGCCACGTGACTAAGAGTAGTCTATATTTGATTAGCTCCTTCTATTGAATGAGAATGCTGAAGATTAAATTGAAATCAATCTACTTCTATACCGTATTTGCTAGATAAATACAGTAGTGTTGAATCAAATTCTTCCTCAGTCAGAGGAGTCTCGTAAATCAGGATTCTGGCTATTTCTCCATCAAAGGATTCTGAACCAGGGTGGTTAGTGGCATCCCTTTCCGTTCCTACAGCCAGCTTGGAAGGCTGGGCGTGAATATTCACAGGATACCTAACGGAGGAGTAGGCCTGAGAACTATTAACAAAAAGCGCTATGTCTACGGTATCTGTACCTGCTCCCATTTTTGCTGCGAGTATGTAGAATTTATCTGCTTCCAGTTTGGGTCCACTCAACTTAGGATTATTCTCATCAAATCTACCAAAGGTTATACCGCTTCTGGACCCACACCAGAAAGTAAGATCATCATCCAGACAGCCCCAAAGCCCTTCATAGTTTCCGCTGTTTCTCAGGTTGCCCATAAATGCGTTGACATCCTTAAGTCTATGAAGCCCAAACTCAGTTTCTTCCGCTGGGTCTTGAGTGGTATAAGGCTTAAGCACAGCAAACCATGTATATCCACTACCTGTGATTAGGTTATCAAAGGCATCTTCTTCCATATTCACCAGTTCATCTTCCCAGAAGGAAATGGCATTATGCCCATTAATCTCAGCCAACCTAGTTCTCAGGAGGGGCATGCCACTGCCGGGTTTTGAGTGCCTTACCCCATTGTCATGGCTGACAAAGTCCTTAGCAGCAAATTCCTTTATCTGGTTGGTCCATGAGTAAACGCGGCTCTTATCATCTATGGAAACTCCCTGATCAGCATCTAGGTCCAGGATAAGGGTATTAGCGTCATGCTGATAGCCATTATCTCCTTGAAGGCTCTTGAGTTGAGCCTGGGCAGAGACATGAAATTGGATCGCTAAATAGATTAGGAGGCTTAGAAAAAATTTAGACACGGGAGAAAGGTTAATGTGTGAATACATATACCTTAAGAAAAAGGTACCACATAATATAACAATTGTCTATATAAGCATTTTAAAGAGAGCATGTGGATTATGCCCTCGACTCAGGCAAGGAGAATTAGACCTGATTATATATACCATTAAAAACAAATTGATATGATAAGCTGCTATCTGGTTTACACCATAGATCCCTACAAACTGGAAGAGTTTGAAACTTACGCCAGGAGGTGGATTCCCCTGGTCAATAAGTTTGGGGGAACGCATCATGGATACTTTCTCCCACATGAAGGAGCCTGTAACATTGCCACGGCTATCTTCAGTTTTGACTCACTGGCTGCATACGAGAAGTACAGGCTGGACAGCGCGAAAGATGATGATTGCCAGACGGCCTATCAGTATGCCATAGACACCAGATGTATCATCAGTTATGAAAGGTCTTTTATGAGACCAGTCCTTACTTAATGTGGAGTAGGGGTATACAGGATACAGCCTTGAATAAAGGCTTTAGAGAGAAATGGATAAGATTGAGAAATAGTCTAGAATCCTACTTTTACTTCTTCCTGAAGGCTTTGTTTGTACTGGGCTTCATCAAAAGTATAAAGATAGGGAGACCTGTGCGGTTGGCCTGTCTTCTGCTCTTCTAGCTTCTTTAGGACATTAGACTTAAGCATTTTTTTTCTGAAGTTTCCTCTATCTATAGGTCGTCCAAGGATAGACTCATATAGCTTTTGAAGGTCAGAAATGGTAAATGTTTCAGGCAGTAGATTTATCCCAATGGGTTGAGATAGTAGATCTTTTTGAAGCGTACATAAGGCCCTGTCAATGATCTCTGCATGATCCGCTATCATTTCAGGTAAGTGGTGAATGTCAGCCCAGGTAAATTCTTGAGTGAAAATATCTGGATTAGGCTTCATCTCATCATAGTTCACGAGCGCATAGTAGCCGACAGTAATGAATCTCTTGGCTACCCAATCAGCAAGTGCAGGATCGATGCCTCCCTGAACACACATATCTCTTACTTCTTTCCCAAGAACTCTGTCTTTACTACCAAATGTGTGAAACTGCTTCAGGAAAATATCCTTTAAACCCGCCCTTTCAAAAAGGACTCTATTTGCCGCATCATCTAAGTTGTCCTGGTGACGAACATATCCTCCGGGCAGCATCCACGCGGTCTGTCCATTAGGATGTAGTAGGAATACTTTTAACTGATCTTCATGGAAACTTAGAATGACGCAGTCCACAGATAACTGTGGAACATATTCCTTGCTTCCTTTTGTGAGAAAGGCTTCGGCTGCTTCTTTAATTTCTTTGGTGAACATGCATAATAAAGAAACAATTTTTTTTTCAAAAAGTCTGAGTAAATTTTACTCTTTTGATTTAAGAATTGGCTGATTTTTCTGTAAATTATTCTTCCTTAAAAAAAGAACCGACGAATTCTCGCTAATCAAATCTACTCATGAAAAAAATCATTTGGATCCTGGGCATTTTAATTGTTACAGGGTTTGCTGCAAAAGCCATCTTCTTTTCGGAGGAAGAGTTTTTGAGCGTGCTGGTTTTCTCAAAGACAGAGTCGTTTAGGCATGAATCTATTGAGGCCGGCCAGACAGCCATCCAAGAGCTGGGGAAGAAGCATGGTTTTGATGTTGCTTTATCAGAAGATGCAGATATATTCAATGAAGATGATCTACAAAAGTACAATGTGGTCGTATTCCTCAACACTACCGGAGACATACTCAATAACGAACAACAATTAGAGTTTAATCGCTTTATCCAAGCTGGAGGAGGTTTCGTAGGCGTACATGCTGCCTGTGATACTGAGTATGGTTGGCCTTGGTATGGGAAGCTGGTGGGAGCTTATTTTGATGGCCATCCTAATAATCCCAATGTCAGGGAAGCAGATATCCAGGTGGTGGATAAAAGCCATGGCTCAACAGAGATGCTGGAAGATGTCTGGCATAGAAATGACGAGTGGTACAACTTTAAGGACATTAATCCTGATATAAATATCCTCATGAATCTGGATGAGACCTCCTATGAAGGGGGAACCAATGGGGAGAACCACCCTATAGCCTGGTATCATGAATATGATGGGGGTAGAGCCTGGTATACTGGACTCGGACACACCAACGAGACTTATGAAGAGCCTCTATTCCTGGAGCACCTCTGGGGCGGGATTAACTATGCTGCGGGAAACAGAAAGAGACTGGACTTCAGTGTGGCAAATGTAGCCCCTGAAGAAAACAGATTTGAAAAGGTGGTACTAGAGACCAGGCTGAATGAGCCTATGGAGCTGGACATGCTGCCTAACGGTAACCTGATCTATATCCAAAGAGACGGAGCTGTAAAAGTATATGACATAGAGAAAGGAAGTTCTTCTGTCATCCAGGAGATGAAGGTGTTCTCTGAATTGGAAGACGGACTACTGGGACTGTCCTTGGATCCCAATGTATCTGATAACCGCTGGGTATATCTGTTCTACTCACTCCCAGATGTGAATCATCAGAGAATAGCCCGTTTTACCATGAGCGAAAACTTTGATGCACTGGATATGGAGTCAGAGAAGGTGCTGTTGGAATTTGAGACACAAAGAGATGAGTGTTGCCACTCCGCAGGAAGTATGGAGTTTGGTAGTGATGGGGTACTCTTTATTTCTACTGGAGATAATACCAACCCACATGCATCTGACGGCTTTGCCCCCATAGATGAGACTGACGGAAGAAGTCCCTGGGATGCTCAGAAATCTTCAGCTAATTCTATGGACCTGAGAGGGAAGGTACTCAGGATCAAACCCGAAGCAGACGGAACCTATTCTATTCCAGAAGGAAACCTATTCGCTGATGAGGCAGTAGGTAGGCCAGAGATCTACGTGATGGGATGTAGAAATCCGTATAGAATTTCTGTAGATAAGCGTACTAACTACCTCTATTGGGGTGATGTAGGACCTGATGCCAGTCAGGACGGAGAGAACAGAGGAGCTAGGGGGCATGATGAAGTGAACCAGGCCAGAGAGGCAGGCTTCTTTGGGTGGCCTTACTTTATAGGAGATAATAAGCCTTACACTAAGTATGACTTTGCACAGAAGGTTTCCCTTAAGCCCTTTGATGCGAAGAAGCCGGAGAATACTTCTCCTAATAATACTGGGACTAACATTTTGCCTGAAGCGCAGCCCGCTTTTATATGGTATCCATATGGACCTTCTGAAGAATTTCCATTGGCAGGAGAAGGGGCCAGAAATGCTATGGCAGGTCCGGTCTTCTATGCAGATGATTATCCAGAAACTGAGTCCCGTTTCCCAAGCTACTATGATGGTAAGCTGTTTACCTATGACTGGATGAGAGGATGGATCATGGCCGTTACCATGAATGAGAAAGGAGACTTCGAGAGAATGGAAAGATTTCTCCCCAACATGAAGTTTAATAACCCTATAGACATCATCATGGGGCCTAAGGGGGATATGTATCTCCTCGAGTACGGATCTGTATGGTTCTCAGAAAATGAAGATGCGAGACTGATTCACCTTACCTATACCGGCGGAAACAGAAAACCAGTCGCCAAGATCGCGATGGATAAAGGGGTAGGGGCGGCACCACTAACCGTAACCTTTGACGGGGACGCCTCCATAGATTATGATGGAGATGAACTGGCCTATAGCTGGGACTTTGGAGGAATTACCTCTTCGGAAGCGAGTCCCGTATTTACCTTTGATAAGCCGGGCGTGTATCCTGTGAAATTGAAGATAGAGGATCCTTCAGGAGAGACATCTGAGACAGAGACAGAAATCATGGTAGGGAATGAGCTACCAGAGCTGGCCTGGAACTTTAAAGGAAATAGATCTTTCTTCTGGGATGGGAGTGAACTGGAGTACGAGATTACCCTGATTGATAAGGAAGATGGAGAATTAGGTAATGGGATTTCAGCCTCTCAGGTGGCAGTATCTATTGACTATTTGGAAAGAGGATTTGATGAGAATGAAATAGCGCTGGGGCATAAGGCCATACAAGAGGCTTCTGCCTTTGTATTGGGGAAACAACTGATGGAGAAATCTGATTGTAGTATCTGCCACCAAATGGATGCCAAGTCTGTAGGACCTACTTATCAGCAGATAGCCAATAAGTATAAAGGAGATGCCTCAGCAGTGGAGTACCTTTCTAATAAGATCATCAATGGTGGTAGTGGGGTATGGGGGGAAGTAGCCATGGCTGCCCATCCACAGCTTTCAAATGGAGAAGCGGAACAAATGGCCAGATATATACTGTCAGTTTCGGGTGAGGGAGTACCTAATGGCTTACCTACCAAAGGAACCTTTACCTTTGATCAGCATAAGGAAGAAGAACTGGAAGGGAAGTATGTGTTTACAGCTTCTTATACTGATAAGGGAGGCCAGAAAATAGGACCATTGACTGCCAGGGAGTCATTTACCTTACGCAGACCCGTATTGACAGCCGGTAATAATGATGGACTTAAGAATGTATCCAAGTTTACCATAGATCCGGAAATGTCTCAGGGAGCGTTAACTGAGAAGCTAGATATCCTCATTGGTGCGGATAACGGTCAGATACTTTATGCTGATCTGGATTTGACGGGTGTAAAGTCCATGAAGATTATCATACTCAAAGCGGGACCTTATTTCAAGGGGGGGATGATGCAGTTTAGAATAGATTCACCTACTGGAGAAATTTATGCTAAGCATGAAGTCACTACAAGCATAACTGATTTTGGGCCAGAAGAAATATTCTTAAATGTGAATGAGGTGGTGGGAGTCCATAATCTATATGTCACATTTGATAATGAAGATGGGGAGAGTGTAACAGCTATTGCTAGAATATTCTTAGAAAATAAAGAAGTTGAACCAGAGAGTTAAGCGGTTTTAAAAGCTAATAATTATGGAGCCATTCCCTTTTTGAGGAATGGCTCTTTTTTATGTTCAAATGACCCTTGAATATTGATTAGCCTAGAAGGAAAAAGCTTCATCCGGTAC
>JBCDBC010000246.1:0-6841 GCA_039184535.1 Bacteroidota bacterium
CCATTTTTGGCTTTGAGCCCACCATTTTAATGGTGGGGATCAAGGGTTGCTTACATAATCAACCCTAATAAACCCTAAGCTAGTGAGTGTAAAGGGCTAAATCTTGTCATCGAGGCAGTAGGCGACAAAGCACTGGAAAGAAGTGTAAAAGCATGTAGAGCATCAGCTCATTAGTGTAGAACCCTATGTTAATTGATTATTCAGCCCCTTCTCACCTTACTTACTGTACGAACATTCACCCCGGAGAAAGCTGGGAAGAAGTCTTTCTTTCTCTTCAGAAATATGCCCTAGCGGTAAAGGAGGAAGTCTCTCCCCTTTCGCCTTTTGGGATAGGTCTTAGGCTTTCCGGAAGAGCTGCGGAAGAGATCCTAAAAGGAGATCACCTGGCCCATTTTAAAGATTGGCTGGCCATCCATGAGTGCTACGTATTTACTATGAATGGCTTTCCCTACGGAGGCTTTCACAACACTGTAGTAAAAGGAAATGTGCATGCTCCCGACTGGCTAACAGAAGAGCGTGTAAGCTATACCAACAATCTATTCACCATTCTCGCAGAGTTACTACCCAAGGGTATGGAAGGAGGGATTTCTACTTCTCCTGTTTCCTATAAGCCCTGGCATGAAGGCGAAGAAGCCAAAACAGCAGCCCGTAAGAAAGGCAGTGAGAACCTGGCTAAAGTCATTCTACATCTCCATGGACTGGAAATTGAGCAAGGGGTGTTTATGCACCTAGATATAGAACCAGAGCCAGATGGAATTCTGGAGAATACAGAAGAAATGGTTTCTTTCTATGAGAATGACCTCATTCCAGTAGCTTCTCCTATTCTCACAGAAGCCTTAGGCATTTCTCAGGAAGGGGCTGAAAAGCTAATCAGGAAACATATTCAGCTTTGCTATGATGTATGCCACTTCGCAGTAGAATTTGAAGATCATCATACCTCTCTCAACACCTTTAAGGAGAAAGGAATAACCATAGGGAAAGTACAAATCAGTGCTGCCCTGGCCGTAAGTTTCCCAGAGAATAAAGAGGAGTACGCGCAGGTTGAAGAAGCGCTTTCTCCCTTTAATGAGTCCACCTACCTCCATCAAGTAATAGCCAAAACCCAAGGCGGAGAGTTCAGACAGTTTGCTGATCTGCCGCCTGCCTTGGAAGCTTTACAGTCAGAACAGTGGGAAGAATGGAGAACCCATTTTCATGTTCCCTTGGTTGTAGAGACATACGGATTGCTGAGAAGTACACAAAAGGATATCTTAGCAGTCTTTAGTTGGTTTCAGCAGGAAGCCTTGGAAACGCATTGGGAGGTGGAAACCTACACCTGGGATGTGCTTCCTGCTGATATGCAGACATCCATAGAAAAATCTATTATCAGAGAACTACAATGGGTCTCTTCTCATCTTAATAGCCATGAGCGTATTCAGGAAAACAGTAGTCATTAATGTAGTAGGGCTTACCAGAGGCCTGATAGGAGAACATACCCCCTTTTTGCAGAAGTGGTCAGCAGATAAGGAGGTGAGTCCCGTGAATCCCGTGATTCCAGCTGTTACCTGTTCTGCCCAGTCCACCTACCTCACGGGTGTCTACCCAGATGAGCATGGCATAGTAGGAAATGGCTGGTACTTCCAGGAAGAGTGTGAAGTGAAGTTTTGGCGTCAGTCCAATAAACTGGTACAAGCTCCCAAGATCTGGGAACTGGCTAAATCCATAGATCCTTCCTTTACTTGCTCCAATATGTTCTGGTGGTACAATATGTACTCCACTGTAGACTATTGTGTAACGCCCAGACCTAACTATCTGGCAGATGGAAGAAAGATCCCCGACTGTTACTCAGTACCAGGAGACCTAAGAGATGAACTTCAGGAAGAGCTAGGAACCTTCCCTCTTTTCAACTTTTGGGGCCCTAATACTACCATCAAGTCCTCTCAGTGGATAGCAGATGCTTCCATCAAAACGGATGAGAAATATGATCCTACCCTGACACTTATATATCTCCCACACCTGGACTACAACTTCCAGCGTCATGGAACTCAGCACCCTTCAGTCTTCAAAGACCTGAAAGAAATAGATGGAGTATGTGAGCAACTCATCACTTACTATGAAGGGAAGGGAGCGCCCGTCATTGTCCTATCAGAATATGGAATCACCGATGTGTCTCAGCCTATCCATCTGAACAGAGTATTAAGAAAGGCGGGTATGCTGAACATACGGGTAGAGAGAGGGCTGGAACTGATGGACGCTGGTATGAGTCAGGCCTTTGCGGTGGCAGACCATCAACTGGCACATGTATATGTGAATGATGCCAGCAAAATGGAGGAGGTGAGAGCCTTACTGGAGAATACCCAAGGCGTAGAGCATGTGTGGGATAAGTCCGAACAAAAGCGTGAAAAGCTGGATCACCAAAGGGCAGGCGATTTTGTAGTAGTAGCAGACAAGGACTCCTGGTTTACCTACTACTACTGGTTGGACGATAAGAAGGCACCGGACTTTGCACGCATGGTAGACATCCATAAGAAGCCAGGCTATGATCCTGTGGAGATGCACCTGAATCCCAAGATTCCTTTTCCTATGCCGCTCATCGTCTGGAAACTCATCAAAAAGAAGCTGGGCTTCCGGGTACTCATGGATGTGACTCCCTTGGATGCCAATCTCATCAAAGGTTCTCACGGAAGGAGACCAGAATCAGTAGAGGACTATCCTGTCTTCATCTGTAAAGATAGTGGCGCAGGAGAAGAGCCCATAGAAGCCGATCAGGTCTTCAAACTCATGGCTAAGGAGCTAGGTGTGAGTAGCATGGTGAAGTAAAAAAACATAGTGTCTTAGCGTGATCTGGTTTTCACGCCAAGGCGCAAAGAGATACTTTACTCCTCAAATAAACTCACAAACGCAAACTTATCTCCATCAAACAGCCCTTTATCACTGAGTTTAAGGGAAGGAATGACCAGCAAGGCCATAAAGCTAAGGGTCATGAAAGGCGCGTGTAAAGGCGAACCTATGTCGTGGACTACTTTGTTGAGGCGCTGGTAGAGCTGGCTGACCGTTTCTGCAGAGTCTGGCGACATCAGCCCTGCGATGGGAAGGGGAAGTACCTCTGTGTGTTCTCCATCATAGACAGCTATCCCACCTTGATGTCCTATGACGGCATTCACAGCTTCTGTAAGAGCTTCATCATCTGCTCCTACCGCTATGATATTATGGGAGTCATGGGCTACTGAGGAGGCTATGGCGCCCCGTTTCAGGCCAATATTCTTAATGAAAGCTACTGCTGGGTCTGCCTGCTCATACCTATTAACAACCGTAATCTTCAGGATGTCATTCTTCGTATCTGACACAATGAGTCCATCTTCTACCTTAGGTTCATAGAAAGCAGATTGGGTGATCAGTTCTCCTTCTATGGCTTCAATCACTCTTATTCGCTTCCCTTCATCTTTAATAGCGAAGGCTTCAGGGGAAAAGGTATCTGCTTTGAATTGGTTGATAATGTCTGTTTCTACAGACGGGATTCTGCTGATGCCATCATGGGCTACGCATTCTCCATCTATCCAGGTCTGACTCACCTTCATGCTATCCAAATCTTCCACGATGATGAAGTCTGCGGGATCTCCTGCTTGCAGCAAGCCTGTTTCCAGTCCGTAATGCATTTTGGGTGTTAGGGAAGCTGCTCTCAGCACCTGAAAGAGGTCTATCTTTTTGGCCAGGGCGCGCGCTACGAGCTGATTGATATGGCCTTCCTCCAGATCATCAGGGTGCTTATCGTCAGAGCAGAACATGATTTTATCTGGGTAAAGAGGAAGCAGGTCTATGAGGGCTTCAAAATTCTTAGCGGCACTTCCTTCTCTGATCAAGATCTTCATGCCTATTTCTAACTTTTCCTCAGCTTCTTCATAGGTGAAGGCTTCATGGTCGGTAGAGATGCCTGCGTGCGCATATACACCTACAGCTTCTCCTCTCAGGCCGGGCGCATGTCCATCCACAGGTTTACCAGCTTCCTGAGCTAAACGAATTTTCTCCATCACCTCCTTGTCATGATGAAGCACCCCCGGGTAGTTCATCATCTCCGCCAGATAATATATCTCCTTCCTCTCGAGTAGGTCCCCCACTTGTTTAGGCCCAAGGCTAGCTCCTGCCGTTTCAAAGGAAGTCGCAGGTACACAGGAGGGTGCCCCAAAGTAAAACTTGAAGGGAATCTGCTTACCGTTCTGGATCATGAATTCTACCCCCTCTATCCCCAATACATTGGCTATCTCATGGGGATCAGAGACGGTGGCTATGGTACCATGACAGACTGCCATCTTCCCAAAGGCTGCAGGGGTGAGCATGGAGCTCTCTACATGTACATGCGCATCTATGAAGCCCGGAAGGATGTAGTGTCCAGGCGCTTCTTCCACTTCTTGAATGCTACTAATCTTCCCATTTTCTATGGTGATTTCTCCCGGGAATATACGCTGATTGACTATATCTATGATCTGTCCTGCTATGGTCATGGTGAGGATTTTTACTTAGCGGCTTGGCGCTTTGCGTTAGTATTTTCACGCCAAGCCGCTAAGGCGCAAAGATGTATTCATTTACTTGTTAAAAACCTCTGATTAATAAGGTATCTAAGGCTCTCGAAGATACTATTTGTTCCTCTAATGTTTGTCGCTTCGATTACTTCAACCATTTTTTGGGGTTCACTTTATGCTTTTCTACCTCTATTCTCTTCTTCCCAAATTTTTATCAATCTTTTTGCGGCCTGTATAGGAGAGAGCTTTTGCTGCATAACCTCCTGGCTTAGGCTTTCCTTATGTGTACGGACCACCTCATTTTTCTGAAACTGATCCTGTAAATAAGCGCTTATGCTTTCCTGCATCCAGAAAAGGGCCTGTTCCTGCCGTTTGGCTTGCCAAAGTTGTTCTTGCTGAGCCGTTTGTTGGTAGCGATGTAGCATGTCCCAGACGTCCCCCAGTCCTTCTTCTTCTAAAGCCGACACCAGTTTAATCTCTACTGGGAACTCACTTTTCTGTGAGAATAGTCTTAGCGCCTGACTATAGTAGGTTTTGGCGGCCCTTGCTTTTGGGAGAAAGGCACCATCAGCCTTATTAATGAGAATA
This sequence comes from Bacteroidota bacterium, assembly GCA_039184535.1. Lineage (GTDB taxonomy): Bacteria > Bacteroidota > Bacteroidia > J057 > J057 > JBCBKZ01. Next base: position 5,085 of record JBCDBC010000246.1, read on the forward strand.
CCATCGGCTATTTCCATGATGCCTTTCTTGATGCCCTGTAAGTCGTCCCCTGCATTAGGGAGCATGAGTAACAGGAAGAAGTCTACCATGGAGGATACGGTAATTTCTGATTGGCCCACCCCTACGGTCTCCACAAGGATGATCTCATAACCTGCAGCTTCACATAAAAGGATGGCCTCTCTGGTTTTTCTAGCTACTCCACCTAAGGAACCCGCTGTGGGAGAAGGGCGGATAAAGGCATCAGCATGCAGAGAAATTCGCTGCATACGGGTTTTATCTCCCAGTATGCTTCCTTTCGTCAGGGTACTGGAAGGATCTATAGCCAGGACAGCTATTTTGTGCCCCTGATTGATGAGATGAGTCCCAAAAGCGTCTATGAAGGTACTTTTCCCTACACCTGGTACCCCTGAGATACCTATCCTGTAAGAATTACCAGACCTGGGAGTACAGTACTCCATCAACTGAGCTGCCAATTCCTGGTCTTCAGCCAGCTGACTTTCCACTAGGGTAATGGCTTGACTAAGCCGAACTCTGTTGCCCTCATTGATTCCCTCAATCAGCTCACTTAGTTCAGGTCTTTTTCTCCTTTTTCTCACGTAAGCAATTAACACAAAAACTGGGGTTATGGCAGGGCTTTGGCTGAGGGATAGTCTATGCTTTCTGCTCGTACATATAATTCTTCCACAAATCCATGCCTTCCCTGCCAGGCAAGTATCATGGTATCCCTGGCATATTTTCTGATTTGATGACGATACATCATGTCCTCCTCATCCTTAGAACTTCCTTCCGCAATCAGGGCTAAGGCTGACTTATCCTTCTTTAAGTACCAATTTCCATTTTGAGTATTCCCAGGAGAATAGAGCACATACTTTCCATCTTTCTGGATAGAAAGGTATTTGGCTTCTTCATCTGGGATTTTCATGCTCCCTGAATAGGGATCATAGATCTGGATCAGCTTCCAGAGAATGGAATCTATTTTGGTATCCGTCAGGAAATAGGAGACGGCCGTTTTATGCCTCAAACTGGATTTCTTATCGCCATTACAGGTGGCGGCCATCAAGCTTAGGAGACATAGTGCAATCGCAAGCCTTTTCATTTGGGCAATTATTAGGAATAAATTCAAAAATATTTCAATATTGAGCAAGGCCTATTCCTCTTTTTATTAAAATATTCTTTCTATGAAAATTCTTTATATCCATGGACTGGATAGCAGTCCTAATCCTGACAGAATTGGGTATATGGAAGAAATGGGGCATGAGGTGGTAGCCCTTCATCTGGATTACAGAGAGCAGCCTGATGCTTACCACATTTTGGACAAATATGCGCGTGAGGAGCAAATAGAAGGCGTTGTGGGGAGTTCCTTAGGAGGTTTTCTGGGATTTTGGCTGAGTCAACATTTAGGGGTTCCCTGCTTATTATATAATCCGGCTATGTGGTTAGACGCAGTGGAATTGAAGATCCCTGCACCTAAGAAAGATGCGTGTCCTAAAAGGTATGTTGTCCTGGGGGATGAAGATGATGTGGTAGATCCAGATCAGAATTGGCAATTTTTTTCCCAAGCTGGTAAAAATCAGGGACTTCAGTCTGTGATTCGCTGTCAGGGACTAGGGCATCAGATAGATGTTAGAACCTTTCAGGATACTTTTCGTTGGGCAGGATTAGGAAACAGCTAATTTGAATTGGTGATTCCTAAAAGAAAAAATATTTTTGGCCTGAAGATGAAAATATTCTTTAGGGAACATAAACCAAAAGCGACA
>JBCDBC010000247.1:0-6826 GCA_039184535.1 Bacteroidota bacterium
TGCTTTTGACTTGGCTGTACTTGCAGGTGCACGTGAAACAGGTCAGTTAGGTGCTGGCACTTTAGACTTCCAACTATTCCATGGAGCTACTGATGCCCCAGCTGTTGATGTTTTGGCTGGCCAGTTCCCACTCATTTCCAATATTGCCTACAAATCATTCTTGCCTGATTATATAGGTGCTACGGCAGGTACCATTAACCTAAGTGTTGCTCCTACAGGTACTAATAATGTAGTTGCTACTTTTGAAGTGGACATTAGTGGTCTAGGCGGTGGAGCTGCTGTAGGCTTCGCTTCTGGATTCCTTGATCCTCTGAATAACCAGGGAGGTGCTAACTTCGCCCTTCTAGCAGCTCTGCCTGATGGAACAGTAGTAAGCTTCCCAGAAGTACGTGAGGAGATAGTAGTTTCTGACAACACTGGAGATGGAACTACCACCTGGACTAATGATAACATTTACGTTCTTGACGGATTTGTATTCGTTGAAGCTGGAGATACTCTCATCATTGAGCCAGGAACTGTTATAAAAGGGAGAACAGGACAGGGTGCACAAGCTTCTGCTCTGATCGTAGCACGTGATGGATACATTGATGCACAGGGTACATCTGCTGACCCTATCATCTTTACGTCTATTGTAGATGATACAAACAATCCTAATGATATTCCTTTGAATACAACGGGTCTTTGGGGTGGAGTAATCATTCTTGGTAATGCTACTCTGAACTCTGAGCCTGGAGAAACTGCTATTGAAGGTATTCCTACTACTGAGACTCGTGGTCTTTACGGTGGTGATGATGACGAGGATAACTCTGGTATCTTCCGTTATGTATCTATCCGTCATGGTTCTACCAACATCGGTGCTGGTAACGAAATCAATGGTCTGACCATGGGTGGAGTAGGATCTGGAACTACTATCGAATGGGTAGAGGTATTCAACTCTGCTGATGATGGGTTCGAATGGTTCGGTGGAACTGTAGGAACTAAGTATCTTATCTCTGCTTTCAATAATGATGATGCCTTTGACTATGATGAAGGATGGAGAGGAAATAACCAGTTCTGGTTTGCCATTCAGTCTTCTGATGTAGGTTCTGACTTTGGAGGTGAACACGATGGTGGTACTTCACCTGAGACAGCTATGCCATTTGCTACGCCAGTAGTTTATAATGCTACTTTCATCGGAGGTGGACAAGCTGAGGATGATGAAGGTGTATTCCTAATCCGCGATAATGCTGGTGGAGAATATCATAACTCTATCTTCACAGAATACAATAAAGGAGTAAGTGTAGAGAAGCTATCTTCTGGTGAGCACTCTTTCAACCGTTTACTAGATGGAGACCTCAAACTGCACAACAATATTTTCTGGAATGTAGCGAGTGATGATGCTTCTATTTTCTTCGTTGCAGGTTCTGGAGCCGAGGAAGCCGATCAGATATTTATCCAGACTTACTTTGGAGACAATGGAAATACAGCTGACGGAGATCCTGCTATTGCAGGTATCAGTCGTACTAATGATGGAGGCCTAGACCCACGTGCTCAAGCGGGTATCGCAACTACTCCTGACTCAATCAGTGTAGTACCAGAGGGCCTCATGTCTGTTCCTTACAAAGGTGCTTTCGGAACTGAAAACTGGGCAAGAGGATGGACCTATCTTGAAGAAAGAGGATTCTTTGCAGATCTTTATGTCTCTATTGATGATAACCTTTCTCCTGAAGAAAAAGCTGTGAGCATCTTCCCTAACCCAGCTAACGCTACTTTCACAGTTAGCATAGAAGATGTTACTAGAAGTGCTGAGGTGGAAATGTTCAACATCAACGGGCAGCGCGTATTCGCCAGAAACGCAAACGCTGTCAACAGCACTGTTGACATGACCATCAATGTTTCTACCCTACCTGCTGGACTCTACTTCGTAAGAGTAAATACGCAGGAAGCTGTCATAACTAAGACTGTAATTGTGGAATAAGGAACGCTTATTCTTCAGACATAAAAAAAACCCGGGCCAGTTGGTCCGGGTTTCTTATCTCCATACTCAAAGTACTATTTCAAATTTCTATCATTTCTACCATAGGGAAATATCTTACTAGCTTGTACAATTTAGAAAAGGTTCAAACTGATATATTTTTCCCGTATAGAAAATATTTATCATTCTTTTTTACCAACTGCTTTTGTACTTAGCCTTTACTTCTATGTATCAGAAAGCTAGAAATACCGCTGCTAGTAAACATGTAAAGGCTTTTGGCTATTGCCCATTCTTGTTATTCACCCTTATTACCCTTACTGCTTTATCTCAGCCAGAGGCTAATATCTGGTATTTTGGCTCTTTTGGACGCGGCTTGGATTTTTCCTCAGGTACGCCTGTGGCCATAGAAGGAAGTAGTATGAAGGCTTCCGTTGGATGTGCCAGTGTGTGTGATAGAAAGGGTAATTTCCTATTTTACACGAACGGTGGAAAGTACAGTCCCAGAAGTGGAGAAGGTGGGCTTTGGAATAGAGAACACAGGCTCATGAAAGGAAGTGAGGATTTTGTGAATGGTAAGATCGGAAGTGCTGGTTCAAGGCAGTCAGCTATTGCCTTTCTCAAACCTGAATCTGATTCTATTTATTGTTTGTTTACAATTGAAAGTGATGGACAATTTCCATCTGATTCGCTAAATCGTGGGCTCAGATATACTGAGATTGACATGAGAGGGGATAATGGCCTTGGAGAAGTCATTCTTTCTGGTCGAGAGATGGTAATGCCAGCTAACTCTATTATGGCAGCTACGCTACATGGGAATGGAATAGATTATTGGTTGGTTACCAAGAAGTATAATACTCTCATAGATAAATACGATCGGTATCAGTTCTTTCTAGTTACCTCAGAAGGAGTAATCCCATATACTGAACAGCTTGATCCCTATCCAACCAATCATTCTTCAGCAGCTGGTTTTGCTCTTCACTTTTCCCCAGATGGGAGTATGCTGATGCAAGAGAATAGTGGTATTTACTTCTTTAACAAAGATAATGCTGAACTAACCCCATTTATTCATCCTGATGAGTTAATTGGGGAAGCATGCTTCTCTCATAATAGCCAATACGTATATGCTATTCATTCTTTGACTAATAGGATCTTCCAGTATGATCTTTTGGCCCCAGGTATTCCCGCTTCAAGAAAGGAAATCTTAGGAGGAACTTGGGGAGATAATGTAAGGGTGGATATTGAAGACCTACAGTTAGGACCTGATGGAAAAATTTATGGAGTTATCCAAGATGATGTATTAGCTCCAGATCCTAAGGTTAGGATATTTGCTATTGATTGTCCTAACCTTAAAGCTGATTTTGTCTCTATAAAAAATGATTTATTCGAGTTCCCCTTAGAAACTGGGCTTAAATTTCCTTCTTTCCCTTCTCATTTATTCAATCAGACCCTTATCCTTGAAAGGGTAAAGGGAGATACTATTTCCATCTGTGAGGGAGAACATACCCAACTGACGCTGCCGGATATTCCTGCTTATACCATCCAGTGGGCAGATGGAGATCCCAATCCCACTAAGCTAGTTTCTCAAGCTGGACAGTATGATTTCACCGTTTCTTCAGAATGTGGAACTACTACTCGCTCATTTTTGGTAGAAGTAGAAGAGGTTATCTCATTTTCTTTAGGACCAGATACTGCTTACTGCCAAAAAGATAGCATTACCATAACAGCAAATAGCGCACTAAGTCTTAGCCAGTTCCCTTTTATCTGGAGTGATGGCTCCACTGAAGAAGGCTTAACTGTTTCTCAGGAAGGAACCTATTCCCTTACCTTGGAAAATAGCTGCGGCAGCTTTACGGATACGGTAGAAGTACAGCAGAAAAACTGTGAGTCCTGCCTATTCTTTCTCCCAACTGCCTTTTCTCCCAATGGAGATAACCTAAATGATCGCCTACTCATGCAAGCAGCTTGTCCTTTACTGGCAGTAGAGGTCATCATATACAATCGCTGGGGGGAAGTTGTCTTTTCTGCTAATGACATTACTGAAGCCTGGGATGGAACCATTAATGGAAAAGAGGCGGCAGAAGGGGTATATGTATGTAAGGTCTCTTACACCTATTCCCCTGAAGTAGAGCCAAGTACCATCTTACAAGAGCGAATGACCAAGACTGTTATGATCATTAGGTGAGAGCCCTTTACAACATCTCCAAAGGCGTATCTATCTTCACAGGTATGTCTGACAGGAATCCTTCCCCATAGGTAGCCCCTACTAAGTGGCCTACATCTCTGGCTCTGGCTTCTAAAAAGTGCCAGTAATCATTAGAAGAAATATAGGTAGTAGGCCCATCATATTCAGGGTTGAAAAACTGAGATTCGAATGCCTTGATGGCTTTTACCTTGGTCTCATAGTGGTCAGAAATATCTATCACAATATCCGGCATGATGAGGTAGTCCTGAATGTAGTAGATGATTCTGGTCGCTCTCCAGGGCTCCTGGACTTTCCCTTCAAAAGAGGTTTCTATCTTGATAAGTCCACTAAGAAACCAAGCTTCCTTGGCTAAGGAAGAAGCTCTCCCATGATCAGAATGTCTGTCGGTAGGTGCATTCGCTATGATTACGTCTGGTTGGTATCTTCTTATCTGCTGGATTAAGGCCAGCTTATGTTCTTCATCATTCTTAAAGAACCCATCTCTGAATCCCATGTTTACCCTGGCAGACAGGCCCATAATTTCTGAAGACCTTGCGGCTTCTACCTCTCTTTGCTCTGGTGTCCCTCTGGAACCTAATTCTCCTCTGGTGAAATCCACTATCCCTACTTTCCTCCCCTGGCTGGTCAGTTTTGCAATCGTGCCTGAACAGCCCAACTCCGCATCATCTGGATGGGCTGCCATGACAAGTACATCAAGTTTCATACAATTTATTGTTTCCGTTGGAGGACCAAGGTACCATAATTGTTCTGAATAGAAGGGGAATCCAGCAGATTAATTCGGTACAGGAGCAAGCCATCCGGTAGGTGATCCGGCAGTGCTAGCTGCTGTTCTTCTTTCTCCAGTCTGAAGGAAATGGAGGCTAACTGCTGTCCAGTCAAATTAAAGATTTCCAAACTAGCTATACCAGATCTGTTAGCTAAGTCGGAGGGTCTCTGTATACTTATTTGGTTGGTTATCAGAGGATTAGGGTATAGCTTCCATTGGGAAGCATTCTCCAGGCCATCTTCAATAGAGGTGATGGGGTTTCCTCCGCCAATCTCCGGTCTCATCATTAAGGTTCCAGTAAATCCTACATTCACCCAGTTGCTCACAGAGTCCCGGAAAATCCGGGTCCTGTTATTGTAAGATCTGTCTACCCCTATTCCCACTGCCAAATTCTCCACCTGTTGAATCCCTATCCATACCTTTCCGCTCAGCTCTACCGCAGGTGAAAGGGGGTAGCGGATAAACTGGTTCAAGCTATCACCGTACTGAATGAGATTTCCCTGTAGCTGTCTGAGTATAGTAGAATCCGGATGTGGATCTTTCCATACCGTGATTCTAAATGCTCTCCCTTCCATGGGCGTTACGGCACCCGTTTGCTGGTTCACATTCAGGAAAGGAACAAAGTTGATCCAGAGAGCCGTGAGAGTCTGAGGTTGGGTAAAGTCAAACTCCATCCCGAAACCTCTGGATTCTGTCAAGCCAAAGGCAGCATCTGCCTCCCCATCATCCAAGGCCCATACAGAGTCCAGGGGCACTATCTCAGTCAGCACATCATTCTCTCCTACCCTATCATTGGCATCTATCCCATAATCTATCTGAGCCCTTACAGGCGTAGACAGGTTCTGGTCAGAAAATGCCTGAGGGAAGGAGACTTCTCTCGTATTATTGGCAAGGGCAGACGTTACGGTAGACAGCATAGTAGTCCCCGAGAAGTTGAGTTTATCATCTGCCTCAGTCAAGCTGGCAGTCAGGGTGAGGTTTCTACTTTGAGAGGAAAGGTTCCTGATCTGAGGTACTCCCAACACAAAGTCTATACTTTCTTGTTGATAAATGCTTAGTGGAATAGCTGTATAAGGCGCCAGAGAAGGTGAAGTCAATCTGACGATAGAAGCATCATCATACGTGCTTACAGGGCTGACATTGGTCCTGTTAGGCCCAAGTAGCACATAATCTAAATGCCAGGTATCCTGAAATCCCGTTAAGGCACCTAGAGATTGGAACTTGAGCTGAAAGCCTTGGTGGAAAAAGCGGGGCTCATCTACCGGAACCACAAACTGCTGAAACTCTAATAACTGTCCTCCACTTACTTTTAGCTGCTCATAGAACTCTCCATCATCAGCCCTAAAAGAGACCCTAAAGGAATCCACCGACTCAGGAGATTCTGTTAATCCCCCTGAAAACAGGTAGAAGGTAAGCACCACATTACTTGCAGGAGAAAAGGAACTGAGATCTATGGCCTGAGACACAAGCCTGTCTGCCTCTCCTGACACTAATTCGTCATCTTCATAAGGTCGCCCCACGGCATTCAAGCCATCAAAGGTAGCCACCCCCTTGGTGGGAGCTGTCAGGAAAGAGGCCTTCATGACATTGGGGTAGTTAAGAAGTGTATCCCTTACCCATCTATTCCCTGAAGGGAGGGAAGAATTTCCAGAGAAATCATCAAAGAATGGATTTGATGCACTTATGCTGAGGGTATCAGTAGCATCTTCACTGACTGCACGGGTAGCTTTATCCGTTTTCTTGACAATATATCTGTAGTCCTTATCTGACAATAAGCCGTTTTGTGCATGGATGAAGCAGAAAGAAAGGAGAAAAAGAGAAAGTAAGCAGAGGGAGAAATATTTGTGCATAAAAATATTTTAATCCTTAGGGCTGTCAAGATAAGGAATTTGGCGGGAGCAAA
>JBCDBC010000248.1:0-6822 GCA_039184535.1 Bacteroidota bacterium
AAACACTGGACCTATTAGGAGAGAAGGTTCTCCCTCATTTTCACACCACTAAAAAAGAACAAACGAAAGCATGAATAAGACCATATTAATCACCGGAAGTACAGACGGAATAGGTAAGCTGGCAGCTATCAAGCTAGCCAAAGAAGGACATACAGTTTACCTACACGGGAGAAATGCGGAAAAGCTCTCCAAGCTTATCGATGAGATTAAATCCACCACCTCAAATGAGAACATAGATGGATTTGTAGCAGATTTCTCCGACCTGGAAGCAGTAAAAAAAATGAGCCAGGAAGTACTTGAGAAAGTCTCTTCTCTGGATGTACTCGTCAACAATGCAGGCATTTTCAACAGCAAGCCCCTGGTCAATAAGGAGGGAATGGACATCCGATATGTGGTGAACTATCTGGCACCATGGGTACTAACAGAAGCGCTCCTTCCTTTACTGGAGAAAGGAACTGATCCAAGGCTCATCAACCTTAGTTCAGCCGCTCAGGCACCCGTTTCTTATGATATTCTCAAGGGAAAGGGTAATGGCTCAGAACGGGCTACCTATGCGCAATCCAAGTTAGCCATCACCATGTGGAGCTTCCATCTGGCCAAGACTCATCCGAACCTTTCCGTCATAGCCCTTAACCCAGGCTCCCTCCTCAACACCAATATGGTTAGAGAAGCCTTCGGGCATCACTGGTCCTCGGCAGATAAGGGCGCCAATATCATCCATGAATTAGCTGTCTCTGATAAGCATAAGGGAGTTAGTGGAGAATACTACGACAATGACCAGGGAAGTTATGGACATGCACATGCAGATGCCTACGACGATCAGGAGGTGGAAAAGTTGATAAAGACCACAGCAGAAATGCTTAGTTAGTTTAGTCAGAAGTCTTTATTAAAGAAGCTTAGGGTTTCATACTTAGGAACTCTTTTTCTTTCTCATAGTCCCTTTGAAATTGGTTCTTGAGAAAAATATTTTCAGCATACTCAGCCATAAGGTTTTTATACATGGATCTGTGGTTGGTCATAATGAATATGCCAAAACCCTGATCTGGGAATATTAAGGCGAACGCATTTTGTCCATCAATCCCTCCATCGTGGTTTAGAATTTTTTGACCGTTAACATATACAATAGCCCAGCCTATCCCCCAGAAGGATGGGAATTCGTAGTCGTTAATGGCATGTGGGCTGGTGATAAAAGTATACTGATGATTTGACAGGAAAGAATCACCTTGATGCTTTCCTTCATTTACAAACATGAGTAACCAATTTGTCAAATCTTTTGGTGTAGAGCCAATCCCACCGGCAGGTGCTACCACATCAATGTTTCTATGAGCTATATGTTTTTTTCCATTAGGCTTGTACCCAATACTTTTTTCTTGATACTTCATGAACTCCTCATAAGTAGCCGTACTATTGTGCATCTCAAGAGGTTGAAATACTTCCGAATGTATTAGTTCTTCCCATCTTTTTCCGCCCTGCACTTCTTCTACCACTCCAGCAGCTAGCACCATCACATTGTTATAGCTTGCCCGTTCCCGAAAGCTAAAATCAAATTTCTCTAATGCTACTTTTTCAAGTAATTCTTTTCGGCTGAGAGTGGGATTACTTAACCAAATTTTGTCATTCCTGCTTACCCCTACTCGGTGAGTAAAACAGTCTATAAGATTTGTGTGCTGGCTTGCGTAGGAATCTGTTAATTTAAACGAGGGTAAATATTCTTTAATGGGCCTTTCCCAACTTATCTTATCCTCATCTACCAACCTTGCTGCTAACACACCCGTGAAAGCCTTACTACATGATCCAATGGCAAATAGAGTATTCTCCGTTACTGGTAATTGATTCTCTACATCCCTAAACCCTATTCCTCCCTGGAACAAGGGCTTAGCGTCATATACAATGGCAAATCCAGCCCCAGGGGTATTTGATAATACCTTAAGAGAGTCTGCGATTTCCAAAAAGCGGGATAATTTTTCCTGGACATCAGGGCCATCATTATGACTCAAACGACTTTCCTGATTAAATCCTTTTAGGGGTAGGACTAGTAGAAAAATGAAAAGGTACTTCATCATGCAGGTTAACTGAGTTAGGAAGTTCACCTTCAAATCTCCATTTTCCCTCTAAGAAGTCCTTAGGAATTCAGGAAGATATTTATTTTTTCAGAATCATTTCAGATATAAAAAACTGATTACAAAGGGTTTATATTTTTCATATCGGAAGTTTCTGTAATAGTTGTTCTAGCTCAATGAATTCTGCTAAACTTTTTTTGTCGATATGAATCTGGTCTGGAAGACAGTTCAGCTCATAAATGCCTGATCCTTTCATTTTCTGTATAATGAGCTCCTGCTTCTCCAGGGTAGGTAGACCCAACTCTTCTAAAGCTGGATTAATCAGTTTCTTGCGTATATCCAATATCGATTTATAGATATCTCCTCCAAACTCTTTGTGAGAACCTCCATAGGCTTTGATCTGTACGCCAGCTTTTTTGTAAACAGCAAATCTGAGGAGATCTCTATACTCCCTGCGTAGTTTCGTGTATAATTTAACTCCAATGATTCCTTTTGAGAGAATAGTCAAATCCAAGACCAGGAGTTCATTTTGTTTATAGAACTTAAGGTAAGTGCCTGCACCGACTAATTCATATTCTCCTGGTCCCTTAGGTTTATAGGCGGCTGGGAGCACATTTTCTTCGAGAGTGATCAATAGCCTATCTTTCTCTTTTTCTAATTCGCCATATCTTTTCTCTTCATACATCTCTGTCCAACTGTTAGCAAAGAGAAGAAGTAAATAGATAAACCCAATATGGGATACCATGGATAGAAATACTCCAGATACCCTTATCGAACTTAAAAACTCTGGTAGATAATTCATCTGCGAAATCACCAAGGAAATGAGAATCAATGCCGCAAAAGATAAAAAGGCATAACCAAATTTTCTTTGGAAAAAGGTGGTGAGTAAGCCGAACCCAAAAATCAAAAGAGTAAAAACAGAATATGCTACCTCTAAGGAACTTAATACTCCCCAAGAAGGGAGATCTCCTGCCTCCCAAAAAAGGAGATAAAGGATTAGCAGAAATGAATTACCTAATAAGATGGTGGTAACCCATTGATGAGCGTTTCTAAACAAGGGAAGCTTCTCTCTAAGAAATTGGAAACCAAATGGGAAATAGGGCAATGAAGCTAACAGAAATCCATTATTGAGTAATGATAGAATCTTTGGTTGAAAGGTAACCTCAGAAAAGACAGTATCCATCAATATCTTCATCAAGTCTATGGCTATCCATCCAAACAATGATAGAGAGATTAGGAGGAGTCCCCAATTTTTCTTGTCTACCTTTTGAAGGCATTTTCCCCTTAACCAAATCAGCAAGAGAAGAAGCATCCCCAAACAGGTGGTTCCAAGATGAAAAGCTCTTACAAAGTTTATTGAAAAATCCATCTGATAAGGATTACTGATTCAATTTACAAAGTACTTAGCTTCTGATTGATAAATGTTAAGTCTCTCTGAATGAAACTAGTTTATTAACTCGGGAGAGCACTTTCTATAAGGATAAAAAAATACATCTAAGGTTGTAGCATTTTAAACTAGTTGGATCGTCTGAATATAGGAAACCATCAAACTATCCGCATCATGACTATCTCTTCCGAAACACTCGTCCTCGTAACAGGAGGTACCGGCTTTCTTGGTTCCCACTGTGTTCTTCAGCTCCTCAATCAAGGGTATCGTGTAAGGACCACCCTGAGAAAGCTGAAGCGTTCAGATGAAGTCATCGCCATGCTTCAGAAAGGTGGAGCGGGTTCTCTTGAGAATCTATCCTTCATTCAGGCAGATCTTTCCAGCGATCTCAATTGGGAGAAAGCAGTCAATGGTTGTGATTATGTACTGCATGTAGCCTCTCCATTCCCTTTCAAAATGCCAAAGGATGAGAATGAACTCATTAAGCCTGCAGTAGAAGGAACACTCAGAGTCATGAAAGCTGCCAGTAAGGCTGGGGTAAAAAGATTGGTGCTTACCTCCTCCTTTGCAGCTATCGGATATACCCATAAAGGGGATAGGCCAATCTCGGAAGAAGACTGGACAGATCCATCCGACAAGCATATCTCAGCCTATATAAAATCAAAAACCCTGGCAGAGAAAGCAGCTTGGGATTACATAGCAGCAGATGATTCTAGCATGGAACTAAGTGTGATCAATCCCCGGTTCATTCTGGGTCCAGCATTAGGTAATACGTTTGGAACCAGCCATACCGTTATCCAACAACTCCTTGACGGAAGCATGAAAGCTATGCCCAACATCAGCTATGGTATCATAGATGTACGTGATGTGGCAGACCTTCACATTCGGGCTATGACTCACCCTGCCGCCAAGGGAGAACGTTTCCTGGCCTCCTCCGGAGATCCAATGACTTTGCAGGACATCGCCCTCCTCATGAAAAAAGAGCTAGGCAAACAAGCTGCCAATACCTCCACCAAAGTCTATCCTGACTGGCTCGTCAGAATCGTTTCTCTCTTCAACCCTGCCGTCAGAGGCATTGTCTCACAGCTAGGCAAAACCCTTCACAGCGTAAATGATAAAGGCACACGCTTACTGGATTGGCAACCAAGAAGTAGAGAGGAAGCGGTACTGAGTGCTGCGAGAAGTGTGGCAGAGGTAGGAGAATAATTTAGTGAGTGGCATGATCCTATGAGTAAAAACATGCTACCTCAGGATAGGAGTTAAGGCAAATCGTCTGACTCCCTTCTCATCCAGTTCATCAAACACTCTCCCTTCAGCTATAAGTAGATCCACATACCCAAAGGCCATGAATAAGGCTCCAAAGTTCATTTTCTTTTCTATACCTGGGTACATGGAGAGCATAATTTCCATGAGGCTGCTGGCCCCTTCAAGAATGGCTTGATAACATTGTTCTTTCCTTGCGAGTATTCTATGCATCTGCTTATGAATCGTCTCACTGGCATCCTGAAAAGGTGCTCCATGACCTGGAAAAACCCATTTAAAATTGAATTCCAGTAATTTCTCATAGGACTCCATCAACTGTGATAGACTTGGGACTCTTTTTCCATCATGCTCTTCAAGTATAGGCATGGGAGTTAAGGGAAGAAGCATATCCCCTCCGAAAACATGCTGATGATCATGATTCAGGAAGCAATACTGTGAGTAGGAGTGTCCAGGAGTATGGTAGGCGAGGTAATTACCTCCACCAATAGACAGCTTATCGCCATGTTTAAAATAATGAATGTTATCCTCAGGAAGATGCAGGTCATTCATAAACTCTCTGGCTTGGTTCATAAAGTCCGCAATAGCATTCAGTACAGCAGCAGGAATAGCCGTCTCTCTTAAAAGCTGTTGCTGAAACTCCATATGCGCCAGCATACGTCCATCAAAGTTTTCCAGATAGGGCTTTGTTTCAATAGGAGCAAATACCTTAGCTGCAGTCTGTTCCAGAATTTTGGGTAACAGGCCTATATGATCTGTATGATGATGTGTCAAAAATATGGAGGAAATATCAGATAGCTCGTAGCCATGCTCTTTGATGGCTGACTGAAACGACTCCCAATTAGGCTCTTTCCTATGTCCACAATCTACCAGAGAAAGCTCTTCCCCAATGACCAAATAGGAATTAACCGTTGGGAATGAATCATCTAACGCGAGCTCTATTTGTTTTATCTCTTCCATAAAAGTACTGGCAGAATCCTCTTTGAGGTTTATAAGTCATAAAGATAGGAGAGTAAAAAAGAAAAGCCTGAGATAAATCTCAGGCTTTTTTGTGGGCCCACATGGGCTCGAACCATGGACCCCCTGATTATGAGTCCATTAAATATTGGTTCAATATGAATTCATATGTATCATAAATACCTATTTATCAATTACTTAAACAGTATATGAAATCACATAAAAACGCATAAATACAAAAACGGTGTGCAAATGGTGTGCAAATCGTGCGGAAATTTTTCGTACCTTAGGGAAGCGATGAAAACCAATATACTTATCTCCCTTGACACAAGAAGACCGAAAGCCGATGGCTCCTACCCTCTCGTTATGCGAATTGGACATAAACGAAGAACCGCAACTATTCAGCTAGGATATGACATCAAAAAGAAAGATTGGGATGCCAAGAAGCGAATGGTCAAGAAGTCTTATACGGGGGTATCTTCTTTTACCCGCCTCAATCATAGACTGAGTAAAATCAAGACGGAACTATTCGAAATCATCCGAGAACTTGAAGAGAATGAGCAGCTAGCTAAGATGTCGGCTACAGATATCAAGAACTTCTACCTCAGGAATGACGAGAATTCCTCTTTCCTAGCTTATGGAAGTAGGTTAGTTCAGGACCTGAAAATCATGAACAAAATTGGGACTGCCCAATCGTATTACACCACCATCAATGCATTAAAGAACTTCTTAGCCAAGAAAGGAAAGTCTGAACTCACATTCCTACAGGTTGACTATTCTTTCCTGAAATCCTTTGAAAAGGCCCACCTCGCCAAAGGGAATACCCTCAATGGCCTAGGCGTTTACATGCGTACCATCAGAGCCATTTACAACAAAGCTATTAAGGAAGGCTTAGTGGACAGAAAGTACTATCCTTTCCATGACTATAAAATCAAAACAGAACCTACTCGCAAGAGAGCCATCCCCATAGAGGAGATTCAGAAAATCCTCCATCTAGAATTGGAAGATACCACCAAGCTCTTCCATTACAGAAACTACTTCCTAACCTCATACTTCCTTTGGGGCATTTCCTTCATGGACCTGGCTTATTTAAAAGTAAGCGATATCCAGGGAGAACGGATTTCCTACAGACGTAGAAAGACTGGTAAACTCTACGAT
>JBCDBC010000249.1:0-6822 GCA_039184535.1 Bacteroidota bacterium
ACAGCTTCAGGCAGCTCTTTTAAGGGCTGCTTAATGTCCATGTCCCTTAGATATGATTCCCAATTAGGGAAGCTCTCTTCATAGTCAGTCTTTAAATCCGGAAGCATGAGGGTAATCTGGTTCATCAGACTACTTTTCTGTGCAAGTAGGTTCATTTGGTGCTCCGTATCATCTATGCTGATGAGTGCCTGACCCTTTTTGTAATAATTCCCTTCCTTAAATCGGTTATTGTCAGGTAGCAATACACCAGATACTTCTGTAAATACCTCAATCTTTTCCTTGGCTATGAGTCGGCCTGTTAATTCGACCTTAGTATCCAGGGTTTCATTCTTCACAGGAACTACCTTTACCATTTTCAACCCTTTACTGGGGGGCTTTCTTTCAGCTGGTTTCTTCTGACTATTCAATACATTTAGCACTATAGCTCCTACTATCAGCAGGACTATTGCTAGTGCTATGGTGATTTTTCTGGTTGTCATAGAGTTATAAAAATTGGTATTCTGTTTAGGTTGTCTTTCGAATAAATCAGTTTCATATGAAACTATCTATATTTCACTATGTAAGTTATCGTATACTTTTGAGAGAACCTTCATACACGTTTGTAATTCTCCCTCCTCTATATCTGTAAGAGCTTTTTGTATGATTCCACTCATAATGGGCATAATGACCTCTTTCAGATCTTTGCCTAGTTGGGTAAGGTAAATGAGGTTATGGCGTTTGTCTTGCTTATCTGGCACCCTCAACACCATATTTCGCTTTTCAAGACCGTTTATGGCCCTGGTAACACTGGTTTTATCTTTTCCTGCTTCTTCTCCCAACCATTGCTGATTTTGCCCATCCTGTTCCCATAAGTAGATTAACACAATAAAATGCTCTGCATGTAAATCCAGTCCTGCCTCCTTGAATCGGCGGTTAATGGACTTGAACATCATTTTATGTGTTTTGCCTATAGCAGCACCAAGTGTTTTTTTCAAAAGAAAATCAATAATTAGTTACACTTGCAACTAACTATTTTTTTAACAAAAGGTTGCATTCGGAGAGTAAATTTTTTGGAAATTTTACACATCCCCCTTGAGAAAGGACTGAAATGAATAATGTCAATTCGCTTTTTCGAACACCAGGAAGTGTTGCCAGGGAAGGTTATTCTTGTATGCTTTTAGTTTAAGACCTACTGCTTCCATTTCTTTTTCACATTGGGCCTTAGTCATTTTATGCAGCGTCTTGATGGGGACAGCGGGGTCCTCCATTTTGTATTCTACAAGAACTACTACTCCATCATCTGTCAGAGATTTCACAATGTTCTGCATCATCTCATTAGGATGGGACATTTCATGATACACATCTACAAACAGCACCAGGTCTACAGAATTTTCGGGTAGGCGGGGGCTCCAGATAGACCCTCTGATCAGTTCCACATTAGAAATGTTATTCTCTTTCATTCTCTCAGCCATCATATCCAACATCTCCTGCTGAATATCTACTGCCAGTACTTTCCCCTGAGGAACTCTTTTGGCGAGGGCAAAGGTATGATAGCCTGTTCCTGCCCCTATGTCTGCCACTACATCAGATGGACTCAGGTTGAGATTTTTCCATAGAACTGAGCTTTTTTCCTCTTGCTCTCTTTCTGGTCTCTCCAGCCACATGGCTCCTTGATGGCCCATCACCTGGGCTATCTCTCTTCCTAAATAGTATTTGCCTATTCCATCCCAGCTTCTCTCCCCTCTTTTGTAAACCGAGCTGGCATTACTTTTCGCATTGGACAGACTGGTGGGTTCCAGCTGGGCAGAAACCGGCTGAATCCAACATAGGCTAAACCCCACGACCAGAAAAAAGAAGCTCTTCCACATAATCTATGGCTTTACTGCTTAAACGTTTTATCAAAAGAGATAGTTTTTTGGCATCGAAGCTTTCTCAACTCTATCTCTTTTCTTTCTTCTTACAGCTTGAGGGTGTAATTTCGTCCTTTCACAGCTTCAGGACATAAATTAACAGAATTTCCTGAAAAGTAATGTAGGTATCTCTATGAGTAGTACAGAAGAAAAATCCCTCAACTTCATTGAGCAAATTGTAGAAACAGACCTGAAGGAGGAAAAGTATGATGCCCCTATCATGACTCGTTTCCCTCCTGAGCCTAATGGGTTTCTGCATATAGGGCATTCCAAGTCTATTGTGCTAAACTTTGATTTGGCGCAGCAATATGGCGGGACTACTAACCTTCGCTTTGATGACACTAATCCTACCAAGGAAGAAACTAAGTATGTAAAAGCCATACAGGAAGATATCAAGTGGCTGGGGTTCGACTGGGAGGGGAAGGTAAAATTTGCTTCTGACTACTTTCAACAACTATATGATTTTGCGGTCTACCTGGTAAAAGAAGGAAAGGCCTATGTAGATGATAGTTCACTGGAGGAAATTAGGAGAATGCGAGGAACTGCCACTACCCCCGGAGAGGAAAGCCCTTACAGAAATAGGTCCGTAGAGGAGAACCTGGATTTACTTGAAAGAATGCGTAAGGGAGAATTCGAAGAAGGATCCCGTATTCTTCGCGCCAAGATAGATATGGCTAATCCCAATATGCAATTACGTGATCCCATCATGTACCGCATACTGCACCATGAGCATCATAGGACTGGGAATGACTGGTATATCTACCCAATGTATGACTGGGCGCATGGACAAAGTGATGCCCTGGAAGGAATCACTCACTCCATTTGTACCCTGGAATTTGAGGTGCACAGACCGCTATATGACTGGTACTTGGATCAACTTCCAGATTTTACTCCTCGCCCTAAGCAAATAGAGTTTGCCAGGCTAAACCTGAACTATACCGTCATGAGTAAGCGTAAGCTGCTTCAGATGGTAAATGAGGGACATGTGGCAGGATGGGATGATCCACGTATGCCTACCATTTCAGGCCTTAGAAGACGTGGATATAGCCCAGCTTCTATCAGAAACTTCGCCCGCAGAGTGGGAGTAGCACGTAGAGATAATGTCATAGACGTTTCTCTGCTGGAATTCAGCGTACGTGAAGACCTTAACAAAACCGCTTCCAGAGTTATGGCCGTCTTGAATCCCCTCAAGATAGTTTTGACCAATTACCCTGAAGGGCAGGTAGAGCATATGGAGGTGGTCAATAACCCAGAAGATCCAGAAGGTGGCAGCAGAACCATGCCTTTCTCCAGAGAATTGTACATAGAAAGGGATGATTTTATGGAAGAACCTCCTAACAAGAAGTACTTCCGTTTAGCTCCTGGCAAGATGGTCAGGCTCAAAGCGGGTTACATCATACAGTGTGATGAGGTTCATAAAAATGAGGGGGGAGAAATAGAATCTCTCAGTTGCTCTTATGTACCTGAATCCAGATCTGGCTCAGATACCAGTGGCTTAAAAGTGAAGGGGACCCTGCATTGGGTATCTGCCCCACATGCCAAAGAGGTAGAAGTGAGGCTATACGACAGACTTTTCCTGGATGAAGATCCTGATGGGCATGCTGATAAGGATTTCAAGGAGTTTATCAATCCTAACTCTCTGGAGGTTCTTTCCAGCGTGTTTGTAGAGCCTAGTTTGGCTTCCGCTAAGGCAGGCGACCGCTTCCAGTTTATGCGCAAAGGATACTTCGCGGTAGACCCGGATAGCACTGATGAAAAGCTGATCTTTAACCGTACCGTTACCCTCCGTGATAACTGGGCGAAGAAAGGAAAATAAGCCTTTAACATATTTATCTCATTGTAGAGGCACGATGCATTGTGTCTCTACGGTTCTAAAAACCACCTCCTAACCATTTATAAGGATGTTTTCATTAAGAAGATATGTCTTATGGTTTTGTTCTTCCACAATATGTTTACTTTGTGCTTGTGGATCAGCTGACAGTAGTAAAGATCTGACTTCCGTAACGGAATATATCCAAGAGAAAGGCCATGAAGAGAGCTTTGCGGATTTGATCAATACTCTCCATTTTTCTTCTCAGTCATCCTTGGACACATTTAGGCTTTCTATGTCGGGGAGTAGTGTCGAAAGTGGTGATGTAGAATTTGGCATTATTTCTCCTACTCTTGGTCAGATTTATTCCGAAAAATTCCCAGCAAGGGCATTAATAGGACACAGCTTAATTCAAGTTAAACGACCTACACAAGCAGAGATTGAGAATGCTATTATAGAGGGATTTAATTCATTCTTTCAAGAAAATCACTTTCCTAGGCCTGCTATCTCTTCAAAGGAATCTTATCAGGAAGAATATGAAGGGATAATCTCAGAAGAGGCCTGGGAGACTATAAAGAAAGACTCTTCTTCAGTTGGTTTTTACTATTTATTATGGGAAGGAGATATGAAATGGATTTCCTTTTTCAAGTCAGACTCTTCCGTTAAGATATATAAAGTTTGTTGTTAGCTATCCTCGATTAAAGCATTCACTTCAACTCTCCAAATATATATTTCTCATCATATTCTACCGTCCACTTTTCCAGCATCTGCACGTACTCTTCTTTAAACTTCTTTTTCCGATGGTGAGTCTTTTGATTCTTGATGTAGGTGATAACAGTCTCTAGCTGATCATGATTATGGGAGAAAGCGCCATATCCACTTTGCCATTCAAATTTAAAAGAGGTAATTTTTTCTTCTTTTATCCAGTTAGAGCTGGCTTTCTTTATTTCTCTCACTAGATCAGATAAGGCATAGGTCGGGTTCAACCCAAAAAAGATATGAATATGATCCCAATGACCATTTATAGCTAGGGCTTTATGTCCCTTTGAATTTACGATTCCTGCAATGTATTTATATAACCCCTCATCCCAATCAGGATGAAGCAATGCCTTCCGGTTTTTGACGGCAAATACTAAATGAATGTATATCTGGGTAAATCTACCTGCCATGTTTGTGTGATCACTTCGTGATCAGATTAAATTATTTATCTGTTCTATATTAATGGGACCACCTCGTGGTCCAGACTAGTTTCTTTTCCGATCAATAATAACTAATTAAAAAGGTAAGATTTATTTTATCTTTTCCAATAAACTCCCTAAAATCCTTTCGAGATTCCCCTACTATGATCATCGAGAAATACATCTATTGATCTCGATAGAAGTATGGTCTCGATAGAAGTATGGTTAATTGCTGAAGCGACCTCAAAGAGATCTCATTATTACAAGCGGCTAACCGTGCTTTCCTCAACCTCAAAAGGATTGCACTATCCTCCATGGGATCATGTGCTCAGATTCTGAAAAGTGTATCCTCCCACTAGAACAGAAAATACCTCAAAGAGGTCACATTATTATAACTGTGGCTCAACTATCTCTTCGACCTCGAGGAGGTCGCACTATTCTCCATATGACAGGAGGAACCCTTGCATAACTTCCTAACTTAAGTAGCCATGACCTTGAAGTGGTTGCACTATTCTCCATGGGACCGCGTGTTCAGATTCTAAGAAATGTATGCCACCCCGCCATAACAGAAAAGACCTCAAAGAGGTCACATTACTATAACCAGCTACTCATGCTTTCTCGACCTCGAAGAGGTCGCACTATTCTCCATGGGACCGTGTGTTCAGATTCCAAGAAATGTATGCCACCCCGCCATAACAGAAAGGACCTCGAAGAGGTCAAATTACTATAACCAGCTACCCATATTTTTCTCGACCTCGAGGAGGTCGCACATGCATGAACACTTTGTCAGCCAACAGACAAAAAATCCCTATGCGTAAATATTACCTCCTTCATACTTCTCTCTTTTTTTCAGAATCCACAGATTTTTTTTGTTCTACCTGTCTTCTCCGTAAAAAGCATACAACTCACTGATTATCAATGGATTTTAAAATTATCATTTTCATAAAAAAGCGTATCTATTCTTACAAAATGCGTAAACATTCGTCAAAAAGTTTGGATAATTCTTGAACCCTACTTTACTTAGATGCGCAATCCTTAGGGATATGTTTATAAAGAAGAGGTGAGAGAACAGGCTCTAAGACCCTCTGGCAACCTGCAAAATGTAAGGTGCTAATTCCTGCCTTTTAGGAACTATAAACTAAGTACCAATGAAGTTTCCATTCGCATTTTCTCGCGCACTCTCTGGTTCCCACTCCACTTCAAAAGGGTTGAACTCCATTATTTGTATTTGTTGCTGCTGTTGTTGCTGCTAGGAACTCCTATCAGATAACGACTTTTTGTATTTGGCCCTCCGCCTAAGGGGAGAAGCTGCATACCTATTTCCATATTCCCTTTTTCCTTGCTAACACTTTTTTCTGAACATACTATGTCATCCATCCCCATACACGAGCTTACTGAAAAACTAGCCTACCAGGATTTACAGGATCGGCTTCAGACCATAGCAGATGTCTACGGAGAGAAGGCCGCCTTCTCCCTTGGATTTGGGCGTGAAGGTATGATCATAGCAGATCATATCTTCAAAATGAACCTCCCAATACGGGTATTTACCATAGATACCGGTAGGCTTTTTCAGGAAACCCATGAGCTACACGCCAAGGCATTTGCCCGCTACAAAAAGCAAATAGAGGTCTATAGTCCCAATCACTATGATGTAGAAAGACTGGTGAAGGAGAAAGGCCCTATGAGTTTCTATGACTCAGGGGAAAACAGGTTGGAATGCTGTAGGATACGCAAGGTTCGTCCGCTGGAAAGAGCTCTTGCAGAGGCAGAAGTTTGGATTTCTGCAGTGAGAAAAGGACAATCTTCCTTCAGAAAGAACTTCAATTTAGTAGAGTGGCATGATAAATATGCACGTGTGTAGCCCAGGATATAAAGGGCATGCTGACTTGACGTCGTCCCCACCTTCCTCCGGTTTATAACCGATAGTCTTTTTAGATTACTAGTA
>JBCDBC010000250.1:0-6815 GCA_039184535.1 Bacteroidota bacterium
CCATTTATATCTCAGGTTACTTTTCTTCCCTGATTCCTTAATGTCATAGGCTAATAAGGGAAGGTTAGCATGATATAAATACTGCCTGAAAAATGGCCTATAATCTTTTCCCAAGCGCTGATTAAAGAAGGAAATAAAGGTGTCAGTATCCAGGGTTCTATATCGGTATTTGTCGTAGTAATCCCGGAGGGTTTCAAACCATCTTACGTCGTTATTTATTAGATTTCTTAAGCTGTGCAGCATCCAGGCACCCTTATAATACCTATCTGAATCTTTCCATTGCTGATAGTAGACACCCTTGGGAGCTGTGATAGGGTACTGGTTATTAATTCGGGGAGTAAGGGTAGCTAACCAGTCCAGGCTGGTCTCATAATCATAAGCATCCTCTACATATAAGCCTTCCAGGTAGGTAGCCCAACTGTGGGCCAGCCAGATGTCACCAGGGTCAGAGGGGGAAACAGAGTGCCCAAACCAGGCATATGCCGCCTCATGTGCCAGGCTGTAGTCAAAGCCGAAGGTATTATTTCGGTAATCCCCTCCATAAGCCATAAAACCATGGTGAGCAGACCCCCAATAATTTGCCTGCACTACCTTGAATCCGTCCTTAGGGAAAGGGTAGGGGCCTATTAGTCTCTCGTAAGTGAGAATAATTTTTCGGATTTGCTCAAAATGTTGGATAGCTTTATTTCTCATGCCAGGAAAAACATAGTAGGTAATGTCCATATTGCCAGAGTGGACATCGAGCTCATCTTCTATACGAATATATTTTCCTACAAAGCAACCCACCTCTTGTGGAGAAAAGGGGTAATGAATTTTCCAGTCATATTGCTGAAATCTTCCAGGAATAAGCTTTTTATCTACTAAGCTCCCGCTACTGATGGCTTCCATGCCCTCAGGTACGATCAATGAGATTCTGGCACTGTCAGCCTTGTCAGAAAAGTGATCCTTACAGGGCCACCAGGTATAGGCACCCTTATTTTGGCTATGGACATAAAACCAGGGATTTCCACTTTGGTCAGTTTGCCAACTTGTGCCTCCATCCCACGGTGGATTAACAGAAGCAGGAGGTTTTCCACCATAAATGATAGTTAGGGTATGTTCTCTTCCCTCTTTTAATCGTCTGGGGAATTCAATAAACAGGGCATGCCTATCACGTTTGTAAGCCAAACCTTTTCCCTCAAATGAAATCTTGGCTACACGTAAATTGCTGTGAAGATCTACCTGAATACGATTGAGTGTTTGGGTAGGCCTGAAATGAATGGTACTGGTCCCTGCCAGTCTTCTTACTTCCGGATCAAATCTAACCTCCAAGTCATAGAAGGTGACATCATAGTTAGCCCTTTCTTCAAAGAGATATCCATGCAGACTATCTGTTCTGGAGAAAGTGGAAATTTGTCCTGAGAGAAATAACGGAAGAATAAGATTAAGCCCTACTATCAACCAACTTTTCATCCTGTGAATCTAAGGATTGAAAGACCTACCTACAATCTTAGGTAGAACCTTTTTTATTAAACGGATTTTTTCAAGAGGGATTACCTAAAGTTCCATTTCGATAAATGGAACTTTAGGTAATCAGGTACATCCCCGAATAATGGGGAAATATGATATTCTCCCTGATATTGAATATATTAATGTTTAGACCTTAATCTACATCAAAGAAACTACCATCATGAAAATCACTGCGAAACTCGTCATTAGGATACTCCTGGGACTGTTTTTAGTTGTTTTTGGAATTAATAAATTCCTATTATTTATGCCTGCCATGGACATGCCGGAACCTGCCAGTGCCTTCTTTGGGTCCATCATAAATACAGGCTATTTGTTTCAGTTTGTTGGACTAGTAGAAGTCTTAGCAGGTGTGGCCTTACTGCTAAATAGATTTGTGCCTTTAGCACTCGTATTAGTCGCTCCAGTGCTGGTTAATATTCTGGCCTTTCACATATTTCTTGATCCCAAGACCATCATTCCCGGACTAGTACTTACTGCTATGTCAGTATACCTAATGTTTCAATATAAGCCCCTTTATGATCCCATCCTTCGTGCTAGCGGACACGATGAGGGTTAGCATAACCGTAAGAAAAAGAAAACAGGCTCATAAAAACTCATGAGCCTGTTTTTTTATGGTAATCTAAGTGTTACTGGAAGGTCTTGACAAAGGCACCTTTATAGCCCAATTGCTGAGCGGCTGCCAGAATCTGACTTTGTTCAGCTCCTTGTTGTTGATCGAAAAGACCTACATATACCTTGAAGTTTCCTCCACTCCTCTCAAAAAATACATTCTCAAACGTATCTATGAATGGAGCCAAGGCATCAGCATTCACATTTTTTAAGCTGGCAAGCTGTACGGTATACCTCGGGCCTTTGATACTATGAGAAACCCATCCGTTGGCTTTATTAGCCCAGTAATTAGGTTCACAGTAAATGAAGGCTCTGTTAAGTTCCAGCTGTCCTACATACTTTTCTCCTATGGCTCTGACCTTTTGCCATACATAGACGGCACTGGCTTGATCTGCATAGTGGCCCAAAGTGATTCTTCTGAAGTTCACCATCATGGTTCCATCAGGCAATACCCTATAGCCTTCTGTTTCTTCAATGACGCCTAGGTTCTTAATGGCAGCAAAGTCTGCTGGTGAAAGAATGGTTGCTAAAGGGTTTAATACACCCGCCGCCTGCTCATAATATACCAGTAACTGAATCTTGTATATCCTCTGCTTCTGGGTAGATTGACTAAACAGGGAAAAAGTGAGTGTTCCTAAAATTAGTCCAAGAAAAACCTTTTTTAACATAGAGTTGATTTGATGTCTTAATATCTAAACGCAAAAAATTACACGTCTGTATAGTTATATGACGTATTTCAGGAATATTCGTTTACCAGGTCTTATATCAAGGTATGGAAACTCTGGGAAAGGAATTATTATAGTTATCCACATCAGCTAGTCTTTCACTCCCATCTATCAATACCCTGCTAATGCTACTCACAGGCACATTTACAGTGAATGTGTAGGTAGGATGCGTCCAGGGCCAGTCTTCCAGGATCTGATAATTCATTCCCGGAAAGAAAGAATCACTCTTTCTGGCACCGCGCATTACACGTAAGGGAATGTTGTATCCCACCGCCTGAGTATTATTGATTTCCACGATGATGTCCAGTGGCATGGGCATTTTTCCAACCCTTCTCAGGGTGATTTCTGTTTTGTCTCCCTTCCCTACAACGGTTTCTATGCCATAGTCAACGGTATTGGTAGTGCCAATCCAATGCTCGAAATACCAGTCTAATTCTAGTCCAGACTCCTTTTCCATCACTCTTTTAAAGTCTCTAGGCGTAGGATGCTTAAATTTCCAGGTATTAAAATAGCGCATCATCCCTTTGAAGAAGGCTTCTTTCCCTATGATATAGCTTAGCTGATGAAGAAAAATAGCTCCTTTAGAGTAAGCAGCAGTACTGTAAGCTCTATTTGTCTGATAATGATCTGAGTGGGTGGTTGAGGGTTCTTCCAGGCCGGACTCTACCAGCCTGAAGTAGCTCCCATAGCTCCCGGCATGAGGATTAGCCAATCCTTGCTCCAGGAGAATATCCTCCATCATATTGGTAGCATAGGTAGTAAAGCCTTCATCCATCCAGGAGTAAAGGGACTCATTTGTGGCTAAAACACCCTGAAACCAACTGTGGATAACTTCGTGAACCGTAACTCCCAGGAGGCTGGTAAACTTCCTTACTCCTGTGATCATGGTACACATAGGATACTCCATGCCGCCATCTCCCCCCTGAATGACAGAGTACTGGGGGAAAGGATACTCCCCAAAATTAGCGTTCATATTCTCAAACAGGCTTACCGTGTAGGGCTGTAGTCTTTTCCACTTGGCTATGACACTATCGTCCATAGGTTGGTAGAAAAAGTGGAGTTCTGGTCCGTTAGGTACCTGCATGATGTCATGCACATAATCTGGATCAGCCGCCCAGGCAAAGTCATGTACCTGATCCGCTTTGAAGTGCCATGTCAGCTTGTGATCCTTATCTACCTTTCCTTTACCTGCGGCATATCCGTGTCCTACTTTCTTGGGATTTTGAAGCGTTCCTGTTCCTCCCACCACATAATCAGCATCCAGCTTTAGGGTAACATCAAAACTGCCCCACACACCGTGAAATTCTCTGGCGATGTAAGGGTTAGAATGCCAACCATCATGGTCATACTCACAAGCCTTTGGGTACCACTGAGTCATAGTAAAGTCTATGCCTTCTTTGCTGTCTCTTCCAGACCTTCTCACCTGTAAGGGGACTTGCCCTTCGAAGCTCATTTCAAAGGTGACAGTTGTATTAGGAAAAATGGGCTTATCCAAAGCCACCTCCAAAATGGTTCCTACTTCTTCATAGCTTATGTCGGCTCCATCCTGGTTCAGGCTTTTTACCCTGAGATAGCCTATTTCTTCCGGAGATAGCTTAGAGATTCTGTCTCTCACCCTTCTATCAGGATCCGGAAGAGATCTGGACCTGACATCCATCATGCTATTAGGCTGAAAGGCATTGAAATAAAGGTGATAAAAGAAATGGTTCAGGGTATCAGGTGAGTTATTGGTATATACCAATGTCTGGGTTCCAGTAAACTGATGGGTTTCCACTTCCATGTCGATATTCATGGTATAATCGACCGCTTGCTGCCAGTAGCCAGGCTGGGCAGACAAAATTGAAGAAAGCGAAATGAAAACAATGAATAGAAGGAGTCGGTTTTTCATATATCTTAGGTAGTTGGGAAATCAGTAAACCACCAAAATACGTACTTTTTCATACTGGTGCTACGGCTCAGGATATTTTCTTAGCGTATTTAAGTGTACTTTAAGGGTGTAGAAGAACATAACTATGAACAGCATGAGAAACATAATGATGGGTCTGATCCTGACCTTATGTATATGTGCCCCTCTTACAAGCATTGCGCAGCAAAAAATTGGATGGGATCTTTTAGGAGAAATTAAGTATGATTTTGTCTATCACGAAGAATATAAGGCCTACTATAATAAGATGATGCCTTCAGAGGGGTTGGAAGCCATTGATGGAGAATATGTGAGAATAACCGGTTTTATCCTTCCCGTATCTACTGATGGAGAAGTGTATTTCTTATCTGCTTATCCCTATAGTGCATGTTTCTTTTGTGGAGGCGCCGGGCAGGAATCCGTCATAGAACTGCGCTTCAAGAATAAACCTGGAGGCTATCAGGTGGATGAAATCAAAAGCTTTGCCGGAAAATTCAAACTCAATGATGTACCCTTTGAAATGAACTATATTTTGGAGGAAGCAGTAGAGTTTGTGGAGGAGTTGAAGTGATAAGAAATTCTATTTATGGCGCTGGGCTTATTAGGTTTTCCTCTGTAAGGTTTCTTGCTTCCCACCATTAAAATAGTGGGCTCAAAGCTAAAAATGGACCGGCTGCTTTAGCTGCCGCATGCTTCAAAGGGCGGATAAATCCATCCCTACATTGGAACGCTTCTTCTCTATGTTCTTCAAACTATCCCTACCCTGCAGAAATAGTCGGTTTTTTCCCTATCAGTTCCTGATTCCCCACAGCTTCAGCCATAAAGGCAGCAACATCTCCTCTGAAAATCATCAATCCTGGCTTAGGAGAATTTTCATAACTGACTTTGACCTTTCCTTTCTTGGAGAAGTTGGTAAGTCCCGCCGGGCGAACGATGGTATAGGGAATACCAGATTCTACCAATAAACCTTCCTGTCGTTCATGATCAGCATAGGCAGGCCCTATGTTGCTGTTCTGTATCATCATCCTAAACCACCAGGGGATATCCTCCAAGGTTTCATGCACGCCCCAAGCTGAACAGATCACGATTTGAGAAAGAGGATTCTCAGCATGAAGTGCTATGAGGTTCTTCATCACCTCCGAAAGGAAAGTGGGCGGCGTACGCAAGGGTGCCCAGGGGAAGTCGGAAGTACGGGATACGTTAAGTGCACTTACTACTGCCTTACATCCTTGGATGGCATTCTTAAGGGCTACTTTGTCAGAAGGAGTTCCTTCGAAATAAGTTACAGAAGAAGGCCTGGGTGATACCTTACCCACATCTCTCACCAGACAATGGACCTCATGCCCAAGGTTTAAGCATTCTTCCAAAAGGAGCTTTCCGGTTCTACCTGTAGAGCCGAGGATGAGGATTTTCATAAATCGGTAATCTTGGATACTCAGTGATTCCTTTCAAGAGTCTTTGCAGCGTAAGCAATACAAGCTAGTACATCTTCCTTTTCGAGAAATGGAAATGCTTCTAGTAAATCTTCTATAGAATCTCCAGATGATAAATGATTAAGGATAGTTTTTACCCTGATTCTATATCCTCTTATGGTAGGATTTCCTTCACATAATTCAGGTAAAATTGTTATTCTCTCTTCCATCCTATTTTTAGTCATCAACGACAATTAAGATTTTGTCTTCCCTACATACTTCTCCTGTACTGCCCGCCTACTGAAAAGAGGGCATGGGTGATCTGGCCTAAGGTACATACTTTCCCAGCTTCCATCAGGGCTTCAAACATGTTGCCATTTTGGAGGGCGGTTTCCTGAAGTTTTTGGAGGGCTGCAGGAGCTGCTTCCTGATGGGTAGCATGCAGGTTCTCCAGATTGTTGATCTGGATTTCCTTCTCTTCCTTGGTAGCCCTAATTACTTCCTTAGGAAGAATGGTAGGCGAACCGGTAGAAGAAAGAAAAGTATTCACACCTATGATAGGATATTCTCCCGTATGCTTTAAGGTCTCATAGTACAGACTTTCTTCCTGAATCTTGGAGCGCTGGTACATGGTTTCCATAGCACCCAAGACACCTC
>JBCDBC010000251.1:0-6814 GCA_039184535.1 Bacteroidota bacterium
AAGAATCACCATAGATGTAAAGCCTACCTCTCTCATTAGGGAAGTAGCTGAGCAACTAAGCAGCATACGAGAAGTAAG
Organism: Bacteroidota bacterium; assembly: GCA_039184535.1. Classification (GTDB taxonomy): domain Bacteria; phylum Bacteroidota; class Bacteroidia; order J057; family J057; genus JBCBKZ01. The sequence continues at coordinate 79 of JBCDBC010000251.1, forward strand.
TTTTCTTGCCATTACTTCTGGCCCCTATGACCTGGAAATCAATCTGCTTTGTAAGGATAATGCTCACCTCCTGGAGGTAATGCACCAGCATATACACACCATCAAGGGAGTACACGCTACCCATACGACCCTTTACTTTGAGGTGCTGAAGTGGGCTTCACATAAGGTAGGGGATGCACAACCTTCGGCTGAGATAGAGTCTCAAACCATGACCAACAGAATAAATGCATAAATGAATATTCAGGCCGATAGATTTTGGGACAGAATGATGCGCATGGCACAGATAGGTGCTACGCCAAAGGGAGGGGTTTGCAGAGTAGCCTTAACGGAAGAAGATAAGGTAGGGAGAGAATTATTTATCCAATGGTGTGAAGAGGCAGGCTGTTGTATTCGCATTGACCAAATGGGAAATCTCTTTGCCAGAAGAGAAGGGCTTAATCCTGAGTTGGATGCGGTTCTGGTAGGGAGTCATTTGGATAGCCAACCCACAGGCGGGAAGTATGATGGAGTCTTAGGCGTGTTGGCAGGTCTGGAAGTAGTGGAAAGCTTGAATGATCAGGATATTCAGACTGACAGACCCATAGAAATAGTCTCATGGACCAATGAAGAGGGTGCACGCTTTTCTCCTGCCATGATTGGATCTGGGGTATTTGCGGGAGAATTCTCTCTGGAATATGCTTACGCGAGGACTGATAAGGCAGGAATCAAGTTAGGAGATGCCTTGGAAGAAATTGGGTATAAAGGAGAGGTTGTCATGAGAAAATCTTCTTATGCTGCCTGCCTGGAACTTCACATAGAACAAGGACCTATTCTGGAAGCAGAAGAATTGCCTGTAGGTGTAGTGAAAGGTGTGCAAGGAATCCGATGGTATGACCTAATTCTGACAGGAAAGGAAACCCATGCTGGCCCTTCTCCCATGTCATACCGAAAGGATCCTATGAAGGCTGCTGCCCACATCATGCAGTCTATTTATAAGATGGCAGATAGCTTCCAGCCAGATGCACGAGCAACCTTAGGATATCTGGATGCAGTACCGGGTGTGAAGAACACAGTTCCCGGACAATTAACTCTATCCATAGATTTGAGACATCCTGACGCAGAACAACTCAGTCTCATGGATGCCCAATTAAAAAGAAGAATTAACGAGATTTGCGAACCCTCTGACATAGGTCATCAGCTGGAAGAGGTATGGTATTCTCCTCCAGTAGTATTTCATGAGAAATGTACTGAGGCATTGAAGAAAGCAGCTACTGAGCTCCAGATCCCTCATAAGGAAATGGTGAGTGGAGCCGGGCATGATTCTGTCTACCTAAGCAGAGTAGCTCCCACCGCCATGATATTCATCCCTTGTAAGGACGGCCTAAGTCATAATGAACTGGAACATGCAGAGAAAGATCACGCAGTAGCAGCCACCAATGTCTTGTTACATGCTATTCTCCAACTGTCAAAAACATAAGGTAACATACTCGAAACTGATCATTCCATATTAGCTACTATGAGTGTCCTAACTACCAGCTATCAACTAGATCCCAAAACGCGTTCTTTTCTGGAAGAAGAACAAAAGCTCTTCATAGGTGGAGAATGGATCTCCCCCCAACATGGCAAGACCTTCCCTACCCTTAACCCTGCTAATGGGCAAGTGATAGCAGAAATCCCATTGGCTGAGCAGGCCGATGTGGATCAGGCTGTAGCAGCAGCCAGAGCTACATTTGGGAAGAAGTGGTCTCTACATAAAAATCCGGCAGATAGGTCTACCCTAATCTGGAAGCTGGCAGATCTAATGGAAAGGGATAAGCAGGTACTCATAGAATTAGAGACCCTGGATAATGGCAAGCCCTTAAATAAGGCAGCTTATGATATACAGGGCGCCATCAACCATTTCCGCTACTATGCAGGTTGGTCTACCAAAATAGAGGGAAGTAGCATTCCTGTTGGGACCAACAAGCTGGCATATACACGTAGAGAAGCTTTAGGTGTGGTTGGGCTAATTGTACCCTGGAATTTTCCGCTCATGATCACGGCCTGGAAGCTGGCCCCTGCCCTGGCGTGTGGAAATTGCTGTGTACTTAAACCTGCCGAGCAAACGCCTCTAACAGCCCTATATCTAGGAAAGCTGGTTCAGGAAGCGGGCTTCCCTGCTGGGGTGGTGAATATCGTAACAGGTCCGGGTCTACCCACAGGAGAAGCCATCACCAGACATATGGGCATAGATAAGGTAAGCTTCACGGGCTCCACTATGGTAGGCAAAAAGATCATGGAAGCCTCCGCCCAATCCAACCTCAAAAAGGTAAGTCTGGAACTAGGTGGAAAATCGCCTAATGTCATCATGGCGGATGCCAATCTGGAAACAGTAAAGAAAGCCGTACACTGGACAAGTTTCTACAATAGCGGGCAGGAGTGTACGCTGGGATCGCGCTTGTATGTACAAAAGCCTGCCTATGAAGAGGTGCTTGAAAGCCTACAGAAAAAAGCGGAAGGACTGAGCGTAGGGAATGGCTTGAACAATCCTGACCTGGGACCTATAGTTTCTGATAAGCAACTCCAACGAATCATGGGCTATGTGGAGAGAGGTAAGGAAGAAGGTGCGGATTTGATTCTAGGGGGAGAACGAATGGAAGGAGAATATCAGAATGGATACTTCCTGCCACCCACTATTTTTGCCCATCAGAACGACAAGCTATCCATTGTGCAGGAGGAGATTTTTGGTCCTGTAGTAGCTGTTTCTTCCTTTGAGAGCCTGGAAGAAGTATCAGAACGTGCCAATGATACGCCTTACGGATTGGCAGCCGCCATATGGACCAGTGATATCAAGCAGGCACACAGATTCGCGAATACTGTTCAGGCAGGAACCGTTTGGATAAATGGGTATGATATGTTTGATCCGGCAGTTCCTTTTGGTGGGTACAAGCAAAGCGGCATAGGAAAAGAAATGGGCAAAACGGCCATTGATCTGTATACCCAGGAAAAATCCATCTGGATATCCTTTTAAGACATAGATGTGATTAGGGAACAACCTAAAATACTTTGCGTCCTGGCGTCTTTGCGTGATATAATAGTTCACGCAAAGTCGCAAAGCCGCCAAGAAATAGAGAATATAGAAATTGTAGAGACATACAATCTGTAGAGACACAAGATTTTGTGTCTCTACTGAGGTAAAACGAACAAACATCATGGATTCAACACTTACCACCACACAACATCTCTCCTCCGTTTGGACACATCTGACAGATATCCAACCTGTCAGGGGAGAAGGTATATACCTCTATGATGAAGCTGGAAACAGATACATGGATTTCACCTCCGGTATAGGGGTGGTCAATACTGGGCACTGTCATCCGCATATAGTACAGGCCATTCAACAGCAGGCTGGCGAGCTACTCTTTGGGCAGATGAACTGCGTGATCCCCCCCACTTCAGTGAGATTAAGTAATATGCTGAATGAGGTGACGCCTTCTCACATAGACCAGTTTTTCCTGGCCAACAGTGGAGCGGAAGCTACAGAAGCCAGCATCAAGCTTGCCAAAGCGGCCACCGGAAGAAATCACGTCATTGTATTTCAGGGAAGCTTTCATGGGAGAACCCACCTGGCCATGGCCATGACTACCTCCAAAACGGTGTACCGACATAAGTACCAACCTCTACCTGGAGGGATATTTGTGGCGCCATTTCCTTATTCCTATTTCTATGGATGGTCTGAGGAAGAAACTGTAGCCTTCTGCTTGAAGCAACTGGATCTTATTCTCCACAGTCAAACTGCTCCTGATGAGACGGCCGCTATCATCATTGAACCTGTTCTCGGTGAGGGTGGATACATTCCGGCTCCTCCCGCTTTCATTCGGGCCTTAAGAGAGATCTGTGATCAGCATGGAATTCTCCTGATTCTGGATGAAGTTCAGAGTGGATTTGGGAGAACTGGTACCTTCTTCTGTTTTGAGCAGGCTGAAGTAAGGCCAGATATCATTGTGATGGCTAAAGGGTTAGGGAGTGGTCTTCCCATTTCTGCTGTGGGTGCCTCAAAGGAACTGATGGCTAAATGGACCCCAGGTACGCATGGAGGAACTTATGGTGGTGGAAGCGCCATAGCCGGAGCAGCAGCATGTGCTACCATAGAAGTGATGCGCAAAGAACAGTTACCAGCAAATGCTGCAGCAAGGGGAGAACAGCTCAGAGCTGGTCTTAGAAAGCTACAAGAAACATATGCTGTTATCGGAGATGTACGAGGGCCCGGCCTTATGGTAGCAACAGAGTTTAGCTATGAAGACGGAAGTCCAGCACCAGAAATAGCTAGCAAAGTCTTAAAGGGATGCTTGAACCGTAAGTTCCTTATGCTTTCTTGTGGAACCTACAAAAATGTGATTCGGTGGATTCCTCCTCTGATAGTAGATGCACAGCAGATAGAGGAAGCCTTAGCGGTTTTTCATGAGGCCTTGAAAGAAGCACATACGATTTGATAGAAAACTCGCGCATAGGTATATTCCATAAAATTCAACTATGCGCTGGATTCTCGTGTTCACATTAGTCATCAGTCTGTTTACGGTCTTCATCAGTGTTTCTGATGACAAACCTTCCGAGAAAGAAGTATACCTAACTTATACTTCGGCATATCTAGATTCCCTACATGCCGCAGGAGCATTAAGTGGAAATGTACTCATAGCTGATAAGGGAGAAGTTCTATTCTCAAAAAGTTATGGCCTAGCAGAGCATGAATCAGAACGCGCCTTAGTAGAGGAAACTCCCTTTTATCTGGCTTCAGTCTCTAAGCAGTTTACCTGTATGTCTATTCTCATATTAGCTAAGCAAGGAAAGCTGGATATTGATGATAAGGCCTCTGAATACCTTGAATTACCAGATTATGCCTCAGAGGTCACCATCAGGCAGATGATGAATCATGTATCCGGTTTACCAGACTACTATGACATAGGGGCCTATAAAACCGGCATGACCAATAAGGATGTGAATGAAGCCATCATAGATCTGGATAGCCTGGATTTCCCATCGGGGAGCAAGTATGCCTACAGCAATACTGCCTATATCTTGTTATCCGAAATCACTGAAACAGTCTCAGGTACTTCCTTCAGAGAGTTTATGGCAGAGAATGTCTTCAGGCCTCTGGAGATGACCTCCACCACCGTATTTGATACCACTGAGCCAGCAGTTCCTAATAGAGCCAAAGGCTACAATACTGACCTAAGCCTTAACGACTATGATGCCTTTACTACCGGCGGAGGAGGAATATTCTCCAATGTTCAGGATTTACTCAAATGGGAGAGAGCTTTATACACTGAAAAGATAATCCCCCAGGAATTACTTCAGCAGGCCTATACACCTTCCACCCTAAGCTCTGGAGAAACCTCCTATTATGGGTTTGGATGGTTTCTATCTAAAGCTTTCCCAAGAAGAGTTTACCATACTGGAACCTTGGCAGGATTTAGAACCTGCCTTTTTCGAGATTTGGATCGGGAGTTAGCCGTCATTATCCTCTCTAATCATAGTAATGAGGTACTTTCCATCGCAAAACATCTTATAGACACGTACACAAAATCTGAATAAGCATGTCAACTACTACTAGCAGAAGAAAATTTATCAAGAAAGCCGCCGGTGTAGGCGCAGGGATGCTCATATCCCCTACTCTCCCCCTAACTGCTAAGTCCTACAGACGGATTTTAGGTGCAAATGACCGCATCATGGTAGGCGCTATAGGCGTAGGAGGCATGGGAACAGCTCACTTAGAGGCCCTGCTGGGAATGAGCGATTCTGATAATGTTACCTTGGCTGCCGTCTGTGATGTGTGGGACAAACGTAAGGATAAAGCTGCTGCCCTTACTAAGGCTAAAGGATACAGGGATTATGAAAGGGTACTGGAGAATAAAGACATTGACTATGTACTCATAGCTACACAAGAGCATTGGCATCATAAGATCATCCTGGAAGCCATGGATGCAGGTAAGCATGTGTATACAGAAAAGCCCATGACACATACTATCAAGGAAGCCCAGGAAGTAGTAAAAGGGGTGAATGCTTCTGGACTCAAGCTTCAAGTAGGCGTACAAGGCATGTCTGATGATTCTTATATCACAGCCAGGAAATACATAGAAGATGGCGTACTAGGAAAAGTGCAGATGGCGCAGATAGACTACTCTCGTAATGGAGATATGTGGCAGGCTCAGATAGACAAAGACGCTAACCCTAATACCAATCTGGACTGGGAGAAGTGGTTAGGACCTGCTCCCAAAACAGCATGGGATCCCAAACGCTACTTCCAGTGGAGAAGATACTGGGATTATTCTGGTGGAATAGCTACTGACCTATTCATTCATAGGCTAAGTCGCATCCTGAAAGCCTGCAATTTAGGGCTTCCCAAGTATGTTTCCGGCTCTGGAGGCCATTATTTCTTCGAGGGTGAGAATAAGGCTGAGGTACCTGATACCTTCAATATGATGCTGGATTACCCGGAAGGGATGACCGTTATGCTGGTTTCAGCTCAGAAGAATAATACCCCCATTACACATATGATTAGAGGTGATAAAGCCACTTTAACTTTCACCAGGGACGGATTCCAGATAGTTCCTCAGGAAGTGGCAGGAAGTCTGTCTTCTAAGAGTGGCCAAAAGCTCCCATTGGATGCTAAAGGTGTTCTGGTTCATAAAAAGACAGGTGCAGAGGACATTACCCTTCATCACAGAAATCTTCAGAATGCCATCCGTAAGGGCGAAAGCCTGAACTGTGATGCTAAACT
>JBCDBC010000252.1:0-6812 GCA_039184535.1 Bacteroidota bacterium
CCTAAACTCAAGCCCAGTCCCATGCCTATGAATAACATTTTTTTGTAAAAGGCTGCCGACCTTTCTGCTGTAAACACTTTTGCTTTATATAAACCCATCCCTATGAGCATAAGTCCTGTAACCTGCCACCCAAGTCCTGTGAGAAAAACAAAACTCTCCAACATAAAGGCTAGCTTGGCTCTAAAGGGAAATTGTTCCAGCCAGCTCCCCTGATAGGCCATAATCTCTGCCTGAATGCCCCGCTCAGAGGGTTGCCAAGTAGAACAGGTCTCCGCCACACTTTCTGCAGGCCAGTAAGGAAGGGTTAAGCCAAAGAACAGGTTTATCAGGAGAGAAACCGACATAAAGATTCCTCCCCATATGAATAAGGTCTTAGGTGGTTTCTTTCTAAATAAAAATACCCAAATGGAACATAGCGCATAGGCTACCAATATGTCCCCATACCAAATCACATATGCATGAAATAGCCCAAATAGGAGCAACCAGAAATTTCTCACGTAATGTCGAGAAGCGGGTTTCCCTCCTTTAGCTGCTACTCTGGAAGTCATCAAAATGACGCCTGCTCCAAACAGCATGGAAAAAATAGATATGAACTTCTGATTAGCGAATAACTCACTAAAGATGAAGGCCCATTTATCGGCACCTTCTAACATACCCTGGGCCATGGGGTTATTATAATTAGCTCCCATCATGGAGAATGAAATCATATTCATGATGAGAATGCCCATGATGGCAAATCCTCTAAGGATATCTAGAGAAATGATGCGTTGAGATTGTTGGATAGGAGTGATGGTATTCATGAAGGTTGTGCTTATTTGAGGATTAATCAATTAAGCCTCAATTTCGTAACTTCCCTAAAAGGTAATTAATCTTGTAGGGGAGATAATTGTCTGGTAGTAAGAGAAACATACAAATGACAAACATGAAGGTATCAGGAAGATTTATAGCCGCAGTGCTACTCTCAGTAGTACTTGTATTTACCTACAGTTGTAGTACTGATGATCCGCTGCCGGAAAATCCTGATCAACTTGATAACTTCCTGGCAGCAAATCAAGACATACCTTTGATTAGAGACTCTCTCATTGCTTGCGCCTTTGGCGGGCAGACAGGAATTTTTGATAATGCTGACTTCCCCGTAGGTGTTCTCTTTTACCCAGAAGGAAATGCCACTAACTTTCAGTACTTCGAGACCAAGGATGCAAACGTAAATCCTGACGACTATAGCAACTACTGTCGGGTGGAACTAGCAGATGAACCATTTTTCAATGGATATTTGAGGCGCTTCCTACGTCCTGACTTAACCATCCAGCGATACGGACTGGTTCTCTATCAGCGGGGAGATAAGTTCTACATTTCTAATCCCATCAATCTTAAGACCTTAGATACACCTACTGAATACAATCCTAATTTACTAGAGATAGACCAGACAGATCCTTTTTCACCTAAATTCAGATGGACAGACGGCCGTATAGCCGGTAATGTCATTTACTTCCATGCTGTGCTGGATGAGCAGGGGGATCTGGTTTCAGGTACCTATACCCTTGATAAACAGTTTCAGTTCTACGACCTGTCCAATGTAGTCCTCAACATACGGGATGTAACTCCACCTCCTTCTCTCGCATCTGGAAAAAGCTATCGCTTTGTTCTCATGGGTGTAAGTATTGATAACTGGGTAAACCTCTTTGCAGATGTAGAGTTCCGGGTAGATTAAAATCTATTTTATACCTTTTTGCGTCTTAATCCTTTGCCTAAAATTTTCTCACGAAAGGCTATAAAAGCACTAAGAGAATAGATTTAGGTACTCATTTTTTTCTAAAGGCTCAGTTTTTAATAAAATCTTTTCCCTCCTTGTGAGGCCATCTCATTCATCCAGGTTTTCTCCTGGAAAGAAGCCCTAAACTCTATGGGGGTAACATTCATAATCTCCTTAAACTTCCGGTTAAAGTAGGGCACATTGTTATAGCCACACTCAAAACTGATTTCCGACACCGTCTTATCAGTAGAGATCAGGAGCTTGGAGGCACGGTGAATTCGGAACTCATTGATCAGCTGGACAAAGGTTTTCTTGGTATGCTTCTTAATGAACTTGAAGAAGGCTGGCTCTGTCAATCCTACCAAATCAGAAGCTTCTTTTACCTTAATCTCTTTATGGTGGTTTTCAATGATATAATCGTATACCTGCTTGATCCTTTCCAGCTTGGAGTGAGAAATGTGTAAGGAATACTCTTTGGAACAAATAGGGACAACTTCCTTGGAATTTGCCAATACATCGAACAATCTGAGCAAATGAATCATTTTCTCTAGACCATCAGAATCTAAAATTCTGTTAAAAAGTGGGTTGGCCTTTCTGAGGGTTTCTCCATGAAAAAATAGCCCCCTGTCTGCCCGTTCTACCAATGCTTTGACTGTCCGTAGTTCTGGCTTATTCAGAAATTCTGGCCCAAGGAAATCCGGATTCATCTGAATCACAACCTGATAGCTTTCCATTTCAGTTAAAAACCCATGTGGCAAGTTAGATCCCAGCAAGACGAGGTCCCCTTCCTCATAATTAGAAATGGTGTTTCCCACAAAGCGTTTTCCAAAACTTTTCTTGGTAAAACAGATCTCTATTTCAGGATGAAAATGCCATGCCTTACTTAAGCGTGGACGGCTATTTCTACTGACCACTTTAGCCGTAAATGATTTTTCCGGCCTTCCTGATATGAGCTCATATTCCGGTTTCATACATATATATAATACTAAATTCTACCGGAAAGGAGGTAAAAAAGTATAGAATTGTGCAAGAATAGGATAGATTCCTATTGCCAATTCCAGTTGGAGTCAGAATAACTTTGACTTACACATTAATCAATTGAAGTATGATAAGCTATTCTACTACTCTCAAGAACGTACTCTTCGTTCTTCTTTTTCTGAGCGTGAGTACACTTCTAGCACAAAAAACGATCAACGGAACGGTCAAGAGTTCCGACGGTGATCCGCTTGTAGGAGCCACCGTAATCATTAGTGGTACCAGTGTAGGAGCACTTACAGATGGAGACGGTGCATTCAGCATTTCTCTACCTGATGGGGATCAGATGTTAAATGTTTCCTACCTGGGGTTTGCCACTCAGTCAGTGGCAGTAACTGGCGGTTATGACGCCTCTGTACCATTAGATGTATCTCTTTCACCTGACAAACTATCACTGGATGCGGTAGTAGTAACAGGTACTTTCGGGAGCAGATCACAGAAAGAATCCCCTCTTTCTATGACTTATCTGAATGCCAGACAGCTTCAGAACCTCTCAGCTAACTCTCAGGCAGATATTTTGAGAACGATCCCGGGGATTACAGCAGAAGGTGGTGGTGGTGAGGTAGCCTCCAACGTATTTGTAAGAGGATTACCTTCTGGTGGGCAGTACCAGTTTACGCCTCTACAGGTAGATGGACTTCCGGTACTAAGTACATTCGGCCTAAACTCTTCAGCACACGACGTTTATTTTAGAAACGACATAGGGATCAGGAACCTGGAATTTGTAAGGGGGGGTGCTTCTACCCTGTTTGGTGCAGGATCTGTAGCAGGTATCATTAACTACACCTCTTATTCCGGAAGCGTAACGCCTGAAAATAAGATTCAGCTTGAGTGGGCCGAGGGAGGAAGAGCTAAATTGGACTTCCTCTCGGCTGGCCCAATTAACGAGAACACCTTCTACGCGGTTTCCGGATTTTACCGTTATGACGAAGGACCTCTTGAAACAGGACTTCCTACCCAAGGATACCAGATCAGAGGTAACATCAAAAGACTATTCAACGAAGGTCAGTCTTCTTTCACTGTCTATGGTCAGTTCATAGATGATAATGTTCAGTTCTATCTTCCATACCCGCTGGATAACCAGAGTGGAGACAGAGAACGTCCTACCGGAAATGATGGAGAAGAAGTCTTTACCATGCTGACTTCTCAAGCAAAAGACTTCTCTTTTGACACACCTAACGGAAGATTTGAGTCGCCAATTGGAAACGGAGTAACTACGAAAGGTAGCTACATCATGCTGGATCTGAAGCATGCATTCGGAGACAACTGGACCCTGGCTTCCAAAGCTAAAGTAGCTAACTACGACCACTGGTTTAACCTATTCCTGGATGGTGATGGTGTACATAACACGCCAGAGCCACAATCAAGTTACTTGCTTGACAGAAACCTCCCAGCTGATGCAGCATTTAATTATGTAGATACAGGGCAACCACTAGCTGGAAGTGATCTTCTATTTGAGAACAGAATCCTGGACAGACAGCGTCCGATGAACGAGATGGTAGGAGAAATCAACCTAACCAGAAATTTTGGTGCACACCAGATTACCTTAGGAACATTTGTTTCTGACACCAGAGCAGAAGACAACAACTGGATCTGGAACTTTGTAGGAGACTTCAGCAATTCTCCTAGAGCTGTAGAAGTGTCTTACACTGACGCAAATGGAGATGCTGTTACCTTCTCTCCTGGAGGATATGTAGACGGTAGCGGAAGACAGACAGCTAACAGATACCATGAGTCTTATAAGACTGCTTTCTATCTGGCAGACGAATTCAAGGGCGAGAAATTCAACTTTGACATTGGACTGAGATGGGAAAAAGCACGTGGCATCATCAGCAGAGAGACTGGAATCGGTTCTAATACCTTTGAGAAAGGAGAAGTGGAAGCTGACGATATAGCAGTTGCCTTAGCAGGTCTGTATAAGGTGAGCAGAAATACAAATATTTACGCCAACTTCTCCAGAGGATACTTCTTCCCTGAACTAAGAGGAGTAAGATTCTCTTCTCCTGGTCAGCCTCAGACATATGAAACTGAGGGAATCACCCAAGGTGAATTAGGGATTAAGTACGGTAGTACCAAGTTCTCCATTACTGCCGCCGCCTTCTTAGTAGCGCTTAGCGACAGAAGAAGTGTAGACTTCGTGAATGATGGTAGAGGAGGTGTTATTGAGGAAGTAGCTCTCCAAAGTACAAGAACCATAGGGGTAGAGATGAATGCCAACCTGAACCTGGCCAAAGGACTGGATCTGTATGGAAACTTCACTTACCAGGATCCTCAGTTTACCAAGGTAGAAGGAAATCCTGAGCAGGAAGGAAATACACCTAGAAGACAGCCTAACACTATGGGACTGATAGGACTATCCTATGAGAATAGTGGATTTGACTTCGACTTTTCAAGCAACTTCTTCGGTTCCAAGTTTGCTAACGACGCAAACTCTGTAGAACTGGAAGGATACAATATAGCTAGAGCTAACATCGGATATAGATTTATCCTTGATAGCGACAATAGCATGAGGATTGGGTTATCCGCTTTCAACTTGTTTGACAGCGCGGGAATTACGGAGGGATCTCCTAGACAAGGGAACTCTCAGGTAAGCGGTGGACAGTTCTTTGTAGGACGCCCCATCCTCCCGAGAAGGATTTTTGTTAGGGTCTCATTTGATTTCTAGTCAAAGTAGCAGTTTATCTAAAACGGGATTGGAGGAACTGTTCCTTCAATCCTTTTCTTTATCTAATTTGGGCCCCCAATAAGATCATGACATGACAGATACACAATTGAGGCAGCTGATAGAAGGCTCTAAAGCCATCTTACTCGAAAATTGGAAAGAAGGATTTACTGTACCTACTAAGAATCTGTATCCCTTTCAGTGGAACTGGGATTCAGGATTTGTGAGCCTGGGACATAGCTATTTTGACCTAAAGAAAGCTATGCTTGAATTGGATACCCTCTTCAAAGGTCAATGGAAAAATGGGATGGTCCCACACATTCTTTTTCACTCTGAGAATGAAACTACCTACTTCCCCAATTACGATTTCTGGAACTCAAGCGTGAATCAGGGGGCACCTCAAAAGCCTAAATCTTCTGGTATCACCCAGCCACCTGTTCATGGATTTATTTTGGAGAATCTACTGGAGAAATTTCCTAACAATGAAGAATTATTGGCCTTTGCCAAAGACATATTCCCCAAAATAGTTCACTTCCACAGGTTCCTGTATACTTACAGAGATCCAAAGCAGGAAGGCTTGTTCTTTATATATCATCCTTGGGAGTCCGGGAGAGATAATTCTCCCTTATGGGATGAGTCTCTAGAACGTATTCAGATAGACCGCTCTCAGCTCCCTACTTATAAAAGAAAGGACACCAGCCTGGCAGATTCTTCTGAAAGACCTACAGATGATCAGTATGACAGGTATGTCTACCTCATACAGTTTGGGAAGGAAAACCAGTATGATGGAAAAGCCATAGCTAAGGAAAGCCCCGTCCTCATCCAGGACTCTATGATGAATGCCATCCTCATCAAGTCTAACCAAAGCCTAATAAACCTGGCGGACAGATTAGGCATGGATAAGGGAGAACTCGAAGAGTGGCAGCAGCAAATCATCAAGAGTTATAATGACAAACTGTGGTCAGATGAGCTGGGAATGTATGCCTGCTATGATATGAGGGGAGGAAAACAAATTGGCTATAAAGAGATCGGAGGGATAAGCCCTATATATGCCGGAATTCCAGATGAGGAGAAAGCAGGTTTGTTAGCAAAATACCTTCAGGATTTACATGACAGGGGATATTACCTATGTCCCAGCTTTGATGTGGATAGTCCGCTCTTTGATTCTAAAAGATACTGGCGTGGACCTGTATGGCCGCAGATGAACTGGATGATCCACATGGGATTGAAAGAATACGGCTATGACGGTTTGGCTGAGATTGTGAAGTCGGACTTATTGGAGCTGGTTCAGGACCTAGGCTTCCATGAGTACTTTGAACCTGAGAAATCTTTGGCTAAAAAGCTCAGCAGAGGCTATGGAGG
>JBCDBC010000253.1:0-6810 GCA_039184535.1 Bacteroidota bacterium
TCCCAGAGAAGCGGCAGCCAAGCTATATCCAAGGGTTCCTGTTTGTCCATCGCCATCATATTGAAGGCTTTGGGATCCGGTAATTTCATCTGCTCCTACAGATCCGTCCCATAGACCAGCTGCTTCTGCTACAGAAGATCTTCCGGTATTGGTCTGGCCCCACTGAACATAGTCTCTTATAGCTGCACTGCTGCTGAAACTATTGGTGGCATAAAGACCCAGTTCATCCTGACTATTTAGGACATGACCTTCTATCACGACGAATCCTCCTGGGGCTACTGCTGAAGCATTCCCCGAACTAATAGTCAGGTTACTGATTTGATTGTAGCGTGCGCCACCGGCTAAAGAACAAAGCCAGTAGCTTGACACATTTACTGTTTCTGAGCCAATATTTTTTAGCTCGACTGAGTTGGTTGATGGATTTACTTCATTAATAACAACCTGGCTATAGCCTAAGCTACATATCAGGGTTGTCAGAATGAACGTAAATAAAAATCTAAGTGATTTCATAGAAACGTAAAAATTTGATGAATGAGTAATGTTATTGATGAAAGAATCTTTGAAACTGAATTGCTGTAAACTCAATCTTTGAACCGCCAGATTTGGATAGGAAGCAGATCGAAGAAAGTGTAATGATGTAGCCTTGCATTGGCTCTACTTCTCTCACTCTGTGAGGTTGCCACAGGTTTTTTAGGTAATGAAAATCCTGTCTTCCCCTGAATGGTGACAGGGGACCTTATCTCCTTTCCCATAAGTAGTTACTGACAAGTTTGAAAATGCTTTGGATAGCTGAGGCTAGCTGTATGTACCCTATTTTAGGGGTACTTGATAGCCTTTTATCATTAGCATCGGGATAAAGCTATCTTTCAACTATCACAAAATTATCACGGAAAGAATCTTTTTTAGAATGACAATATATTGTCAAACATGAATATATAAGGGCGTTTTTGGGTAAACGCCTGACGTGAGATCAATTATATTCACAGCGCCAGAAGGTGTGGGTTTCTGGCCTGATATACTGTTTGTTACAGATATTAGTAATACTTCCCAAGACCGTAACTCCCTATTATTTCCTTTTTTATTTTTTCTGAATGAGCAGATTTTGTCTGTTATCATGGGGTATATTCTGCCAATAACCCCTTCACATCCAGTTGGCGGGTATAGATTTCCAGGGACCCATCAGCCTTTTTAGGCCATTGATTTCTGGGCTTATCCCAGTACAGTTCTACCCCATTCCCGTCAGGATCATCCATATAGAGGGCTTCTGATACGCCATGATCAGCCGTTCCAGTAAGGGGATACTGATTTTTCATCAATCTATGAAGAATTTCAGACAGGTCCTTTCTGGTCGGATACAGGAGAGCGGTATGGAAGAGGCCTACCTGTCTTTTAGGAGCGGGAGGCGCACCCTTGCTATACCACGTATTCAACCCAATGTGATGATGGTAGCCTCCAGCAGAAATGAAGGCCGCTTGATCTCCCATTCTTTCCATCACTTCAAAGCCTAAGAGGTCTACATAGAAAGAAAGCGCTTTATCAATATTGGCTACCTTAAGGTGGACATGACCAATACGGGTTTGGGTAGGTAGTTGGTAGTTCTCCATGAGATGCCTATTAGTTGGTCGTTCCTATGAATACATTTACACCCGGATATATGGGGTTTCCGGATGCTCTTCTGAAACTGACAATCTGGCCTACGTGTGTAAGAGCATCGGCTATAGGGCCGTTAAGCATATTCCAGTATGGGAAATCAGCCTGGTTTTCTCCTCTTTTAAATATGACTTTGTAGTCCTCCATATTCCCTTCCGGTCTTTTTACCAGTTCACTGGCTTTTTCGATATTCTCTAACGTCATTCTTCTCAGCTCCTCAAAAGTTAGGGTTGACCAGTCTATGGCAGCCGGACGGACATTAGGTAGTTGCTGAGGAGCATTTACAATAGTTTCTGATAATCCGTATAGGTGCTCCAGGGTTTCTCGGGCGCTTCTTGAATCCTCAGAAGGCTTATATGATAGGTCTTCAGCCCTAAGATCCTTAGTAGCCCAATAATACCTGAACCCAAGCGCATCTATCATTCTCCCCGCTACCGTACCGGCGGTAAAGATCTCGGGAGCTGGCGGAATTTCTTTAAAAGGAAGGGTATCATTCTGTCCCAGACTCATGCCGATAAATATAAAGGTGAAACTAAGGAGGAGATAGGCTGTCTTCATGTTATGTGTAGTAAGGTTCATCAAAGAATAACAGATGTTTTAGAGGCAACAAGATAATTAAAATAAGTATTCCGTAAATTCGTCATAAAATAGTAATGAGGGTACTTCCCATAGATTTTCTGGAGAAATAACCTTATTATTAGACGTAGCAGGGGGATTGACACTGGCTTATTTTTTCACTGAAAAGATATGAGCTGTGAAAACCCTGTATTTCAATAAAGAAAATTCCACCATAAAGCTTCCTCTTCTCTTAAGCTTCTCCTACGAGCAAAAGGAAGACTATTTTTCTTTAGAAGCCCATAGTGCAGACTACTATGAGATCATCGCTTTCTACCATGGCAATGGGCATATCTATCTGGATAGTCAGAAGGTAGAACTTCAAAACAGTATGTTTTTATTTGCCACTCCTTATCAGAAAAGGAGATGGTTTGTAGATCAGCAACATATAAAGGCCTATTTTATCACCTTTGAAAAGGATTTTCTCAATACCTACTTTGCGGACAAGCTGTTTATTTATCGTCTTCAGTATTTCTATAATCATCAGGTTCCTCCCTACTTTCTCCCGGATAAAAGGATATTCTCATTTAAGAATGACATAATGGAAGAAATGAGGTATGAGATGAACCATTACCAGAATGATTCCCCTCATTTATTAAGGGCTATTCTCTACTATATGCTTATCAAACTGAATAGGGAATTTTGTGATTTCCATGGACTGGAAAGTGATACTCAGATGAATAACTACGCTTATCAGTTCAAGGAGATTCTGGAGAAAAAATTTAAGGAAGAGCACAAGGTTCAGTTCTATGCGGATCAGTTGGGGATAAGTCGGATCAGCTTGAATTCTGCTGTAAAGAATCAGTTTGGGATGACACCTTCAGAAATCATAAAGGAAAGGCTCATAAATGAGACCAAGACTAATCTTCTACATTCTACGCTTACCGTCTCAGAAATAGCCTACAGGCTTAACTTTTCTGAGCCTAATAACCTGATACGGCTGTTTAAAAATAGAATGGGTATTTCTCCTCAGGTTTTTAGAACTACTTATCAAATTGATAGGAATTAAGCTTGGATTGATAGGCAAGCCACATAGAGGAAATTACATATTTGCGTAATAAGTAATTCGTACTAACTATCCGGAGTCTGAAAGTGGGTAGTCAGGGGAACCCAACCAAGAAGATTTCTTGATTACTTCTCTCTTTTGAATGCATAGAAATATGTACTGGAGATCTTTTTCCTGGAAGTAAACTGCGAAAAGAAAGCAAAATTAATCTTTACCACTATGAACCCGAGAAACGTAATTTTTTTGTTGATGTTATCTCTGGCATTTGTCTCCTGCGTAGATGATGTACAACATGAAGAAAAAGTAAAATCTAACATAGCAGAAATGAAAACAGCAGAAGATGCCAGGTTAAAAGCCATTGTCCAGAATTTTTATGATCAGCTAAGTGCTACTCCTGATGAGGGAAGCGCAGCAAAAGCTGGAACCTATATGGCAGATGGGTGGGTTTCTACCCCAACCCCTCCCGGTGGGCCAGCCCTTGAAGGATTTGTGAAGACCCTGAATATGTTTCACGGAATGATTCCAGACCTGAAATGGGAAGTGAAGGAAATGTTAGTAGATGGAAACAGAGTGATTGTAAGAAGCCAGGCTTCTGGTACGCCTAACTCTCCTGAAGGCTACTTCTATGGTGTTCCTACAAACGGATCTAAGTCTTTTGACATTATGACCATAGACATACATACGATTGAAGATGGGAAGATGGTAACCTCCTATCATATGGAGGACTGGATTACCGCTACTCAGCAGGTGGCGCCATCCAACTAATCAATAACTAAGAACTTTTTGCAAGTGCAGTCCCCCTTGTACTTTGTAAATCTGAGGATGATCCTTCATAAATAATGCAAGGGTCATTCTTTTAATAACAACATACTGTCATTTAAAGAGAAAGGCCATAAGCGCCTTTACATCCAAGTGTAGTTGGTTTCTGGTTTTCATGGCCATCAATCAAGGAGGTTGATGGCCATGGTAGGCTGACGGGTATGTGAGTAAAGAAAGTCCTTAAGAAAGAAAAGTGTATGGATAAGTACCAATAGTGTATGGAGTGGAAAAGCTACAAATGGTAACTCGCATATAAGATTCCGGATGACTGTGTTTGAGATATTTCCAAGTGCCGGGATTACACATACATCACGCTAATTTACCTCTACCATGAGACCATTATGGATACTTATTCTAACGTTTCTTGTAAGCATCACAAGTACTCAGCTTAATGCGCAGGACAGTCCTGTGAATACAAGTAATGTTTTTGTTCTTCCTGTCAGAAAGGTGAAACCCGGACAAGACATTGAAGACTTTAAGGCTAAAAGAGATGCCTATGTAGCGCTACTGGAGACACCGGAAGGCACACTTACTGACAGAGAATTTCAGCCCTTCTTTGAATTTACCAACTCAGGACTACCAGTAGACAGTGTGTTTGTAGGTCTGACCTCTTTTGCTGATTTCCCTACGTTTGGTCAAATCGGGGGTTCTATTGATACCATAACAGCTAATGCATTCTTTTCTACTTTTGACTTTATCACTTTTCAGGTACTGCAGCCATTAGATTCGGAAGAAACCGTGGATCTGGCTGATTTTGCTAACCTGGGAACTTCTCAGGTATGGGAAGTGGCGGTGAGAGATATCTCTCAGTATGAGAATTTTGATCAGGTAGACTATGAGGAGAAAAGGGATGCCTATCTGGCAGTGCTGGCCGCCCAGCCTAACTTCGTAAGAGAGGTGCAGTGGCGTTCCCTCTCAGACACAAATGTGGTAGTAGGGATGACTGTGTACAAAGACGCCCAGTCCTACGCTGCCGTAAATGCAGATACTACCTTTGTCAATACCTACCTGGCCACCGGCTTTCTCCAGAACTATCCTATCAATGTGTATGGTGCCATACATAATGTGCTGAAAGGAAGCCTGGCCCCATCTTGTGTAGACATAGGAGAAGCAGCCTTTCCGGAAGACGTTACTGCCTATGAGAATGATATTTTTACCTCAAACTACTTCAGCGGTGCCATCACGCGTACAAATGTAAGCACGGGTGAAAGCACAACCTTTGCTCCTCCTGCTTCAGATGAGTTTTCATCAGCATGGGGATTAAGAATAGATCCGAATAATCAACTGCTACTGTCTATTACGAACCAGTTTTATGATTTCAACCCTGCAAATGCCAAAGCAGGTAAGGTAAATGCCTATAACCTGGCTGATGGTTCTCTTGCAGCATCATGGCCACTACCTGCTCAAGCAGTGGGGAACTCCATAGACATAGATGCCGAAGGAAATATCTATGTAGGTGACATAGGGCCTGACACACGTATCCTGAAAATAGATCCTCAGACTGATGAAGTAACTGTTTGGGCGGATGATGCTCAGTGGACTGATGGAGGGTTTGGTACTGGCGGAATGGTCTTTAATCAGAAAGGGGCCTTCTATGTAGCTCATGCTGGTGCGCTATGGTATGTACCCATTAATGAAGATGGAAGTGCAGATCCAGCCACCAAGGTGAATCTTACTGGAACAATAGCCCTTGATGGTTCAGAAACGGTTAATGCTGACGGGATGACCTGGGCAGGAGATAATACCATCTTCTACGCGGAGAATGATGTATTCACCCCCGGTCATAATGGAATTATTCACAGAATTACCTTCTCAGATGATACTACCGGCCAAAGTGCTGTATTTGAGTCCGGGTTCGACGACTGCTCCGGAGTATTCCTGAATTCCTTTGAAGGAAAGAATACCCTGTATGTAAACGAATCACAGTTTGGGGTGAACTTTGGGGTAAACTTCGTACCTACCAGTAATCCTTTTTGCGTACGCGCCTTTGAGATAGGGGACCTGGGAACGCCTACTTCCATAGAAGATGAACTGGGTGATGGAGTAGGGCAGATGTTTAACCTTTACCCAAATCCTACATCTGATGAACTCACCATAGAAGTACTTACTAAAGAAGAAATTGCCGTCTTTGAGGTAATGAACTTGCAGGGGCAGCTGGTAGAAAGCATCAGTGGAAGCGAGTTGAGAAAAAGTGCCTTCAAGATTAATGTAAATAATCTGAGTGCGGGTGTCTACATGGCTAGGCTGGTAGATAGCAAAGGCAATGGTTTGTCCCAGAAATTCATGATAAAATAAGGAATTTCTACCCTATTTAGTTGGTAAGCAGATCAGTTCTTGGAATTGATCTGTTTTGCCGTATGTTGGGATTAGGTAAGTAAGTCATGAAAGAATTAGAAATGACATCCTTTGGGGAGGGATCTTCATTTCTGGACCAGTTTTCCAAAAGAGACAGATACAAGGCCCATTTGTTAGTTATTCTTTTTGAGGGGGAACTGAAACTGGAAATAGATTTTGACTCCCAAAGACTATCCCAGTATCAGGTGCTTATGGTACCTAAAGGGGCAGTTCTTGCCATAACTGAAAGGAGAAATGCCAAAGGATATGTCCTACGAATTTACGATGAGTTCTTTTCAAGGCCGCAGCGGGTACTGATTTACAGCTTATTGGTGAATCTTATTCAGTCCCGTAAACTCTTTATTCAGCTTTCGGAGGAAGAAAAA
>JBCDBC010000254.1:0-6790 GCA_039184535.1 Bacteroidota bacterium
CCTTGGTCTAATGATAAACTAATAAGATGAAAAATAGATCCATACTTATCCTAGGACTTTTAAGTATGCTATTTGCATGCAAGCCATCTACCCCCATCCTTTTTAAGAAGATTGACTCTTCTGATTCAGGTATCTCATTCTCAAATACTTTAGCAGAAAGTGACACACTAAACCTATTAGAAAACACTAATATGTATAATGGTGCAGGTGTAGGGATAGGAGATCTTAATAACGATGGGTTAGCCGATATTTTTCTGGCTGGAAACATAGTAGAAAGTCGTTTGTATCTCAATGAAGGAAAGTTACACTTCAAAGAAGTAACAAAAGAGGCAGGTGTATTAACTAAGCACTGGGTGACAGGAGTCTCCTTAGTAGATATTAATAGTGATGGATTGACAGACCTTTACCTCAGCTGCTCTATAGTTAAGTCAGTAGCTGGTAGAACAAACCTGCTATACCTAAATACAGGAATAAAGGATGGCATTCCACAGTTCGTAGAAGTGGCAAAACAAGCTGGAATCGCTGATACTGCATTTACTACTCATACGGCTTTTTTTGATTATGACTTGGATGGAGACCTCGATGCCTATTGCCTGACTAATACAACAGAGGATTTTTTTCACAATAACCTAAGACCTAAAAAAACTGATGGTACCGGAAAAAGTAATGATAAGCTTTACAGAAATGATAGCATAGATTCCCATGGCGTTCCAAGATTTTCCAATGTGACTCAAGAGGCTGGTATTCTAACTGAAGGATATGGGTTAGGGATAGCTATAAGGGATTTCAATAAGGATGGATGGCCAGACATCTATACAGCTAACGATTTCATCACGAATGATTTGCTATGGATAAATCAGCAAGATGGGACTTTTCTCAATGATATAGATGAATATATCAGCCACCAGTCATATAACGGCATGGGGATAGATGTAGCAGATGTTGATAATAATAATCTTGAGGACATATTAGTGTTAGATATGCTTCCAGAAGATAATGAGAGCCTAAAAAAAATGATGACTGGTGGGGACTTCAATAGATACGAAATGTCTACAGAAAAGCTTGGGTACCAACCCCAGTTTGTCAGGAATACTCTACAACTAAACATGGGAGAAGGTTCCTACAGTGAGGTCGGACAATTGGCTGGAGTGCATGATACACATTGGAGCTGGGCACCACTCATAATTGATTTCGATAATGATGGATTGAAAGACATTTTTATTACCAATGGATTCCCAAAGAATGTCATTGATTTAGATTATGTGAATGATGTTGAAGCTTCCGAAATATTTGGAACGAAGGAAGCCATCTACAACAAACAAAAAGATAGATTAGCAACCCTAGAGGAAATCAAGCTACCTAACTATATATATCATAACAAAGGTGGGTTGTCATTTGAAAAGGTAACGGAAGAATGGGGCTTAAATCATCCTTCTGTCTCAAATGGAGCAGCTTATGGAGACCTGGATAATGATGGAGATTTAGATTTAGTCATCCATAATATTAATGAAGAAGTATTCTTGTATGAAAACCTTTCCAATGAGAATCCACAATCAAACTATCTTCAGGTAAAACTTCAAGGGCCAAAAGGAAATGTTGACGCCATTGGTTCTGTGCTGAGTATTTCGGCCGGTAAAACCAGTCAAATACACACCCATGTCCCATTTAGAGGGTTCCAATCTACTATGGATCACCTTACCCACTTTGGCCTAGGCGAACAAACTACCGTTGATAGTCTTGTGGTTACATGGCCTGATGGATCTACCCAAAAAGTGGTGAATATCTCAGCTAACCAGAGAATAGAAATAACTTATGAGGAGCATAAACCCCTTGTTTCTTCAACTCCTTCAACTAATCAGATACTGACCTTAAAGGAGAAAGCAGCTACCCAAACGTATCTTCATAGTGAACAAGACTACTATAGAGATTTTCGATACAGCCCTCTCCTTCCTCACCTAAATTCTCATGAAGGACCAGCTATTGCTGTAGCTGATGTTAATGGTGATCAATTAGATGACTATTATGTTGGAGGATCTATAGGTTCCTCCGGTAGCCTATTCCTTCAAACTTCTTTAGGAAACTTTAAAGAATCTGCTCTTAAACTACCCCCTCAGATAGAAGAAATGGGAGTATTATTTTTTGATGTTGATGGAGATGAAGACAAGGATCTATATGTAGTGGGAGGAGGAACAGGCTATACCAACGGCTCTGAATGGTATCAAGACCGGTTAATGTTAAATGATGGCCAGGGGAATTTTACTTATGCTCCAGATGTAATCCCAACAATCACTACTAGTGGAAGCTGCGTTATTGCCACAGACTTTGATCGAGATGGTGATTTAGACCTTTTCATAGGTGGAGGCACGGATATAGGCTCTTACCCAAAACCCAGAAAGAGTTATCTGTTAAGAAATGATAACGGTAAATTTGTAGACGCAACAGTAGAACTACTCATAGGTCATGAAGAACTGGGTATAGTCAAGTCAGCAGTTTGGACTGATGTAGATAATGATCAATGGATGGATTTACTAGTAGTTGGAGAATGGATGCCTATTACCCTATTTCAAAATAAGAACGGGAAACTCACGCTTAAAAGATTAGAAGCATTTGAACAAAGTACTGGCTGGTGGAACAGTATCGTAAGCTTAGATATTGATAAGGATGGCGATATAGATTATGTGGCTGGAAATCATGGGTTAAACAACCCCTACAATGTGTCTGCAGAAACTCCTCTACATATTTTCACAAAAGATTATGATAATAATAAAACGGATGATCCCATCATGGCTTACTTCATTGATGGAGAGTTACAAATAGCACATCCGAGAGATGCCGTAAACAAACAGATTGTTGCCATGAAAAGGCGGTTTTTAAACTACAAGGCCTATGCTGAGGCAGAATTTGAAGACATCCTATTAGCACCAGAATTAGAAGGGGCATATGTAAAAAAAGCCCATATGTTTACCTCGAGCCTACTTATTAATAATGGGAAGGGTGAGTTTGTGGTTGAGGAGTTACCCCTTGAGTTTCAGTTTTCTCCTGTAAATGGAATAATCGCAGAAGATTTGAATATGGACGGATGGATGGATCTGATCGCACATGGAAATGATTATACAACAAATGTATCCGTCGGTAGAAATGATGCCCATAAAGGACTTGTTTTATTAGGGAAAGGAAAAGGTGGCTTTGAAGTAGTTCCATCTAGAAAATCTGGGTTTCATGTGGAAGGAGATACCAGAGCTCTTGCCCAGTTAACTGTTAACAATCAACTGAATTACCTATTGGGGAGAAATAATGACTCTTTGAAGGCATTCAAACTAGAAATACCTGAGACTAATATGTATAGTTTCATGCCTGAGTCAATGGATTTAAGTGCTGTGATAAAATACAATGATGGGAGTATTCGCTACCATGAGTTTCTATATGGTTCCGGGTATCTATCTCAGTCATCACGTGCCCTATTACTCTCTCCTGATGTACAACAAATAGAAGTTACAAATAGTAAGGGTGATAAAAGACAAATAGTTCCAGAGTTCTAGTTTATTAAATACTTGGATCAGGTGGATACAATTTAACCTGTGGAAAAACTTGAGTACTAAAAGGATGTTATAACAGTAAAAAATGAATTCGCTACTTACAACTTAGCTATTCTTTTAACTCCTACTCCTTTAGAAGTGGCTACTGAAAGGATGTAGTATCCTGAAGGTAAAGAAGAAATATCCAGCTTAGTTTCATTCTCTCCTGAGAAAGAGGTATTCACCAATTCTTTCCCTTGAATATCCCGAACGGAAGCATGGGTTAAAGGAGATGATGAGCTGATCACTACCTCATCCCGTGCTGGATTAGGATATACCTCAAAATCTGTAGCTCCCAGTATCGGCTGATTAGAGGTAGTGAGTTGTAAGTCCACGCAGTAATCTTCTACTTCCCCAAAGCGGAAGCTCCCACAGGTAGCATTAGACTCATCAAAACGCATGACAACTCTCAGACGCGTAATGCCGGGCACAACCTGATCTGGTATCTGAAGGGTATCCTGGATAGCGGAAGATATGGGGGTAGTATTCTGGTATAGCAGCTCATTTTCTCCATTAAAGAATCCGTCCTGGTTGGCATCCAGCCAGATATACCAGCGCTCATCAAAACGAACCCCTGAAAATTCTGGCTGGAGAATAAAAGGATACCGATTACCGGATACCAGGGAAACTGAAGTCAAGTTGGTATAATTCCCATACCCATCATCATTATCACTAACATTAGTGAAGGTATCTATGGACACTCGCCCTATCCAGTCCTGAGTACTATTCTGTCCGTTAAACTCACAGTAAGGTTGATCTTCGCAAAAACTACAGCCCCTGGTTTGCACTTCCAGGATGACACTATAAGCACTTAGGCCCGTATCACATAATGTGGCCACCTGAATCTCATAATCTGTGCAGGGATCTAAGGGGGTCAGGTCGGCCTCTGTTTCTGAGGTGGTAAACACTTGCCAAGGATTCACACCGTCTCCCTTCAACCTATATCGAATGCTGTAGCTCAAGGCATCAAATTCTGCCTTCCAGCTTAGACTAAGGGTATCTTCTCCTCTGTTCAACAGCTGTATGTTTTCTGGTGGAGAACAACAACCTTCAGTAGTAAAGGAAATATCAGGCCCAAATTCACTGGTATCAGACCCACAAATTCCAGCCAGGCTGAAAAAGTACTCTGTACATCCCTCTAACCCATCAAGGGTGATTATGCTGTCCTGAACTGATAAAAGGGTCTCCTCCTGGGTTTTTCTACTGGTCAGCTTTAACAAATAGCGATCAGAAGTAAGCAGCGATTTCCAGTTAACCACTGCTGAAACATCCGTGAGCTGGGTGACTGTAGCATCAAAAGGCGGACTACAGGCTGAAACGGTGGCACAGAAATCCTCCACCAAAAAGAGGCTCTTATCAGCGTTTATCCTTCCACCACTAAGGGTAAATCCCTGGAAGGCATCCAAAGTATCTACCCCTTGCATGATCCAGTTTTTTAGCATTCTCACTCCTACCTCAGGTTGATTCTTATACAAAACCATCCATGACGGGCAAGCACCTGCCACTAAGAGAGAAGCTAACCCACTCACAAAAGGAGTAGCGAAGGAGGTACCGGAAATTCTTCTGTAACTGTCATTTCCACTGGTAGTAAGAATAGAACTCCCGGGGGCTACCAGGTCTACAAACTCTGAATTAAATGCTGCAGTATTTCGCTCATCAAACTGATTAGAGCTACTAACCGAAATCAAAAACTCACTGGGACATAAGGTTGGGATATCTCCCTCCACGGCTACATCTATTCCGCTATTAGCTACTGCTACCGGACAAAGTATGCCTTCCTGCCCCAGTTCATTATATAATTCACACCATATAGGAAATTCTTCGGGTCTACCCTTATCTACACCGAAGGAGGAGTTCAAAACGGCAACGAAGCTCCCTTTCTTCCCCCCACTTTGGTTGTAAATTCTTCTTTCATTCAGGATGTATAAATATGACTCCACCACCACTGACTCAATGATAGAAGCGCCTAGAATGGGCATGATATCTACATCCCAGTTGACTCCTGCAATGCCTATCCCATTATTTCCTATTGCACCGATGATACCTGCTACCTGAGTACCATGATTGTCCTCTTCCATAACTCCATTTTGTTGGTAGGCATTCCAACAAATGGCATCATCCACATAGCCATTTTCGTCATCATCTATCCCATTATCAGGAATCTCATCTACATTTTTCCAGTATCTTATGTCTGGATGATCCACATGGAATCCATCATCTACTACTGCCACTACAATCCTATCTCCCGTAGCGGCATTTCCGCCAGTAGTTCTTTCCCATGCTTCCGGTGCATCTATGTCAGCATCCTCCGTTCCTCCGGTCTGCCCATTATTATTCAAGGCCCACTGACCCAGAAACTCTGAGTCGTTCGGAAAAACCTGCTGACTTTCTCTCTTAATCACATAATGGTTAAACTGAGCTAAATACACCCCTTCTTGTACACTCAGGACTTTCAGGGCTCTATCTTCTTCCACCCACTCATCTTGATATTGAATGACTGCAATAGGGATGTAGGGAGAAAGGAAACGGCTAACACGAGGAAAAACAGGTAATCCGGAAGGGGTATATCCTATGGCTACTTTTTCGAGTGCATCCCACCTATCTGGGCTGTCAGCCCAGATAATCAACTCACCAGCTACCCTCTCACGGTTCTGTGCAACAAGCTGAGAAGAACAAAAACAGAGAAGAAGAATGATGATACAGGGAGAAATAAGTCGAAAAAATCCAATCAAAATGCTGTTTTATAGAATTTATAAGGAGATTACAAAATAGTAAAAGAGAGAGTCAATCGTTATTTTTATTTACCAGAACCTGAATTCCATAGCTAACAATATATCTCTACAATGAGACTCCATCACATAGTTCTCACAACCTTCATTGTATGTATTTCGATTAACCAGCTTTTCCCTCAAGAAGCAGAGCATATTTCGCGCGCTGTGAACTCTGAATATGAGGAAAGAGAACCTATCCCCTCTGCTGATGGAGGAACGCTATATTTCTGGAGAAGAGAAACCCCTTTTAATACCGGGGGTGCTAAAGACCCGGGAGACATCTGGATGTCTACCAAGCTTAGCAATGGAAAATTTACAAGGGCGGTTAATATGGATAGACCCCTCAATTCAAATGGGCATGATTTTGTTTGGCAGGTGTCCCCTTATCATGACACCCTATGGGTGAACCAAACTGCGCCAGGTTCTGATGACGCTATTCCTGCC
>JBCDBC010000255.1:0-6788 GCA_039184535.1 Bacteroidota bacterium
GCCTGATGCAGCACCTAACCTCTCTGGACGGAGAACTGAAAAACATCAGGCAAAGCCAGCTTAGGCAAAGAAGAACCTCCCAGGAACTATCAGATTCTCAAATAGCAGCCCTACGAGAGACCATCAGGGAGGAGAATTACCGTTCCATGGTGAATACCATCTCTCTTGCTAATCAGCAGCAGCGGGATTATGCAGAGAACTTGTTCACGGAATTGGCAGACTATGTAGAAGGACAGCGTAAGCTGGATCTGGAGATGCTGGAGGTAGCCTTTAATGAGATGGCAGAAAGAAATAACCTAAAACAGCAAGAAACGGATTATCTGTTAGCACAACTGATAAACACCATACAAGAAGAAGAATAAATCAGGCCTAAGTTGATGAGGAAAGTTAAGCTTAACATTCAGTCATTCAGCATGCAAAATTCACTCATTCAACATTCAGGCATTCAATATTAGTCATTCAAAATTGACTCATTCAAAACTCAATCATTCAAAATTCAATCATTCAGAATACAATATGAATACAAATATGAAAATCATCAGCACAATGTTAGGCCTGCTCTTATGTATAGCAGGAGGCCTAAGTGCCCAGGAGGTAGATCCTAGAATGAAAAAGGATCTGGAAGTAATGGAGAGAATTGTGAAGGAAATGTTCAACTCTTCAGAACCAAAATTTAGGGGAGACGCTAAGGCAGAATATACAGAGGGATACGGAATCGTTATCAGTACGCCTTCGAAGTCATATGAAGTATTTGCTCCGGCGGTACGTACCCATAATCACAATGGGACTACCATTATCACCAGGAAAGATTTTGAGAAACGAGATGGGAGATCTGATAGTGAAGGAGATGTGGTGGAGGACCTTATGAGAAAATTCATCAGTTCATATGGAGATCTGGCCTCTGGTCTACAGAGAGGAGAAAAGCTACTGATGGTATATGAGCAAGGTGGGTCTAGTAGGGATATAGGTATCTACTTCGGAGAGGAATCAGATGAAACCAAGATTACGGCTATGGTTAGCCAGGAAGATATAGAAAGTTTTAGAAAAGGAGACCTCTCAGAAGATGAGTTTCAGGATAGAATAGAAGTAAAGAAAAATGATTCCTCAACAGGTGGAAGTGCCTTTGAATACAAGATGTTGGGAAATATTCTCAGGGACATACTGGGAGAATCTTCAGAAGATAGTTTCCATATCAATGTGGGAGATGATGACGAAGATGAAAAAAGAGTGGTGAGGATCAACGGGTTTGGAAGGAAAGCCAGAGTTACCCACCAGGTCCTGGATGGGTATGGGGTAACCTACCAGCTAAGGCTTCCCTCTAATCAGATCATGAGCTTTAGGACTAATGGAAGAGGGAGAGTGAAGAAGATCTCCAAACTGGAGTTAGAAGAGGATGAGAATGGGGAAGAGTATGAAAAGACCCACGACAAGCATTTCATGGATAGTTATAGCAATGCCCTAAGTGAGATTAAGGAAGCCATGATTGAGTATGGAAGAACACTCAGAGATATGGAGTCAAGTGAGCAACTCATTGTGAAACTAGATATGGGAGGATGTTATGATTGTGATGCGCCAGCGGAGGTTTCTTTCCAGGTAAAGAAGTCTGTACTGGAAAGCTATGATAGAAGAGAAATAGACCTGGATAAGGCCATAGCACAAATTAAGGTTACTGAAAGTGGAAAAGCCTCTGATGTAGATATACGTTTACCCTTCTTCCTGGATATGGACGAGTCAAACTTCAAGTTTAATTTTGACTGGGACGAGGAAGACTGGGATTGGAACTAAGAAAAAGGATTTTGTTAGTTTGATGTTAGAAAAAAGGTGGCAATTAGCCACCTTTTTTGTTGTTTATTAGCTTGTTTATCGGAATGTCCCTCTATTAGCTGGGAGTATGGATTTTGAGAAATTAAGTGTTCCATTTACCACACATTAACTTGGGGTTTAAACCCCAAGCTAGTGTGTGGTAAATAATAGCAAAGAGACGGTTTAATCATTAATCCTAACGGATCCGTAGCTAGTAGAGAAAAAAAACCAAGCTTCAATATACTTGTCGTACCTGCGTAAATATCGACTCCTCTCCCAAACCCTCACAGCCAAAAAGCTGCATAACTTCTGGCAGGTCTACAATTCATTTTTTAGAGCAAGGTCAAGCGGGCAAGCAGTCCTCAAGGGTATGCCCATCAAAGTAGGGATAGAACCTACTACTGCCTGTAATTTGAGATGTCCAGCCTGCGTTTCTGGGCTCAGGGCTTTCACCAGACCTACAGGAATGCTGAAACTGGAACTCTTTGAGAAGATGATAGATGAACTCTATCCTGAGCTCATCTATCTGTTGATGTATTTTCAGGGGGAGCCCTTCCTAAATAAGCAGTTTCTGAACATGGTACGCTACGCCAGCGACAGGAAAATATATGTAGCCACCAGCACTAATGGCCACTATATCACACGTAAAAACGCTAAGGCCGTAGTGGAAAGTGGGTTATCAGAAATCATATTCTCCATAGATGGAACTACACAGGAAAGCTATGCCACTTACAGAATAGGAGGGAAGCTGGAAAGAGTGATTAACAGCATGGAGTGCCTCCTTAAAGCCCGCCAACAGTTAGGAAAGCTAAATCCCTTTGTCATCCTTCAGTTCATTGTGCTAAAGCCTAATCAGCACCAGATAGAAGAAGTAAAAGCCCTGGGTAAAAGAGTAGGGGTGGACCATGTGGCCATTAAGACTGCTCAGCTGTATGATTTTGAAGAAGGGCATGAACTGATTCCAGATATAGGCAGGTACAGCAGATATAAGAAGAATGCTGAGGGCAGATATGAGATAAAAAATAAGTTGGAGAATCAGTGTTGGAAGATGTGGCAAGGAATGGAGATCACCTGGGATGGGAAAGTGCTTCCTTGTTGTTTTGATAAAGATGCTCAGTATATCATGGGAGAATTTCCATCCAAATCCATGCGGGATATTTGGGAATCAGAAGGGTATCAGGATTTTAGAAAGCAGCTGTTAACCTCACGTTCGCAGATAGATATTTGCCAGAATTGTTCTGAAGGGACAAAAGTATGGGCTTAACAATATTTTTTCTCTGCCGAAGGGATAGGTTTTGCTAAAGATTTATGTGAAATTGGATCGCTAAAATATAGTTCCAATGAGTCAGGCAAAGAAATTTGGAACCCTGCCAGTTTTTCTAACCTCTATTTGTACCATCCTGGGTGCGATTCTCTTCATCCGTTTCGGATGGGCAGTAGGTCACACCGGTCTATTGGGTACCCTTTCCATCATTTTGATTGGGCACCTGGTAACCATCCCTACGGCATTAGCCATAGCGGAGATAGCCACTAACCAGCGCGTGGAAGGAGGAGGTGCTTACTATATCATTTCGCGTTCCTTCGGGATCAATATCGGGGGAGCCATTGGAATTGCCCTCTATTTCTCTCAGGCCATAAGTGTGGCATTTTATGTCATTGCCTTTGCCCAATCCACCGGACCTATCTTCGAATGGGTGGAGGCTGAGTTTGGGATGGTGATCAACCATATGGGTTTCCGGCTGGTGAGTATTCCTACCATGGGATTACTGGCCTTACTGGTTCTCACCAGAGGAGCCAATTCAGGGATGAATCTGCTATACCTGGTTTCCTTCATTCTTTTTGTTTCCCTCTTGTTATTCTTCGCGGGAACTACAGAGTATCAGCCGGGTTCATGGAGATCTCTTTTGAGTGATACATTCGATCCGGCGAAGTATAGAGAGATGTTCCCGGATGCTTCCCGTGAGGATTCACGACCGGCACCTTTCTTCATGGTATTTACCATTATATTCCCTGCCTTTACAGGAATTATAGCCGGGCTAGGCTTATCGGGAGACTTGAAAGATCCCGGGAAATCTATCCCTTTGGGTACATTGGCTGCCACCATTGTAGGCATGCTGATCTACATAGCGGTTGCCATAAAGATGGCATTTTCCATTCCCTTAGAGAGGCTGGCTAATAAGGAAATATTGGTGATGTCAGATGTAGCACTTTGGGGCCCCATTGTGCCCATAGGCTTGGCGGCAGCTACCATTTCATCTGCTCTGGGTTCTATTCTTGTGGCTCCCAGAACACTTCAGGCATTGGGACTGGATAAGGTGTTCCCGTTTGAGAAAGGAAATGCCTGGCTGGCGAAAGTACGAGATAAGGACGAAGAACCTATCAATGGGTCTGTACTCACGGTATTCATTGCCTTTATTTTTGTGCTGTTCGGAGATGTGGATTTTGTGGCAGAGATCATCTCTATGTTCTTCATGGTGACCTATGGAACCATCTGTTTGATCAGCTTCCTGGAACACTTTGCCGCTAATCCGGCCTATAGGCCATCCTTCAATTCCCGATGGTATATCTCACTTCCCGGAGCTATACTATGTTTCTGGCTGATGTTCCAAATGAAAAGTACCTACGCCATAGGATCTATCGTACTGATGGTGGCCATCTACTTCTGGGTGAGTAACTACAATCCTTCCCAACAAGGGATGGTGAGGATCTTCCAGGGGGTAATTTTCCAAATCAGCCGAACCCTTAGGGTTACTCTTCAGAAATCGGTTGCTGGAGTGGAGGAAGAACAAGACGAGGAGTATTGGGTGCCCTCTATGGTGTGTATCTCCAGGGATTCTTTCCAGCGGATGTCACCCTTTGACATGGTGAGATTCATCTCTTACAGATATGGGTTTGGAACCTTCATCCACCTTATAGACGGCTATTACTCTAAAGAAACCGTCCTGAAATCTAAAGAAGTACTGAAACGGCTGCTGAAGAGGATAAAGATCTCAAAGAGTAATGTATTTGTAGATACCCTCATCAGTCCCTCTTACACTACAGCAGTAGCCCAGGTGTTACAGTTACCCGGTATCTCAGGCCAGGATAACAACATGATACTGTTTGAGTTTGCCAGAAATGACCTGGATAAGCTCCAGGATATCATCAGTAACTACAACCTGATTCGTGCGGCAGATTTCGATATCTGCATACTTGCAAGTACTGCCAAAGGTTATGGGTACAAGCACCAAATCCACATTTGGATTACGTTGGATGATTATGAAAACGGAAACCTCATGATTCTACTGGCCTATATCATTTTGGGCCATCCGGAATGGAAGGGGGGAGAAATCAAGATTTTTGCTATTTATCCTGAGAAAGAAATAGCTAAGCAGAAAGAGAATCTTCAGAATATGATTAGTGCTGGAAGATTGGCAATTTCTCCCAACAATGTGGTATTCATTTCAAGAAATGAGCAGGCTAGCACTAAGGCCATCATCAATGAGAAGTCCAAGGATGCAGACCTGACTCTTATAGGATTCCATGGAAAGGCCGTCATGCATGACAAAGAAGAAGTATTTGGCGGATATGATGCCCTGGGGAATATCCTCTTTGTCCACACTGAAAAAGTGAAGGCCATAAGCTAACCTCAATTTCAGACATAGGGATAATCGTCTGCTTTCTTACAAAGTGGGATCCTTCCTTTTGGTATATTTTAACAAGAGATGACAGATAAGAATAGAAGTTCTTATTTTAAGATCTACTCTCATTAGGAGAAATTCTTTCCCAACCTACATGAAGAAATCATACAGGTCTTTTCCTGTGTGAATCTCTACCGCCTTTTGGTTGACAAACAGGCCCTAACCGCTTATGCGGAAGTATAGGTTAATGGAAACGTCAGATGAAGCCTCCCAAGCATATACTACTTGTCATTGTCTTATCTCAGTTCTGCTGTACCTCCCTGTGGTTTGCCGGAAATGGGGTGATACAAGATCTGGTCCTGACTTTTGGTTTAGAAGATAGTGCTTTGGGACACCTAACTTCCGCCATCCAATTGGGATTCATCGCAGGAACACTGGTTTTCGCCATTCTCACCATTGCAGACAGGTTTTCTCCCTCGAGGGTCTTTTGTGTAAGTGCATTGTTAGCGGCAGTCTTTAATTTGGGCATCATCTGCGAGGAAAATTCTTTATGGAGTATTCTTTTACTTCGGTTTATGACAGGCTTCTTTTTGGCGGGGATTTATCCTGTTGGGATGAAAATAGCGGCCGATTATTACGAAGAAGGATTAGGTAAATCTTTAGGGTTCCTAGTAGGTGCTTTGGTAGTAGGCACTGCCTTTCCGCATTTATTGAAAGATCTAACCGGTGATTTTCCATGGAAAGCGGTCTTTGTGTTTACCTCCGCTTTATCAGTTCTGGGAGGAGGCTTGATGGTAAGCTTAGTTCCAGATGGCCCTTACCGAAAGCCATGCCCCAAAGTGGATCTCTCAGCCTTTTTCAGCGTCTTCCAGGACCGAAAATTTCGCTCAGCGGCCTTTGGATATTTTGGGCATATGTGGGAATTGTATGCCTTTTGGGCCTATGTTCCTGTCATGCTACTAACTTATGCAGAGGTACACGCTATGGAAGGACTCAACATTCCTCTATGGTCTTTCCTCATCATTGGGCTTGGAGGGGTGGCATGTGTGATCGGAGGTTATCTGGCACAATCGAAAGGAACCCAAAAGATAGCTTCCTGGGCACTTCTGTTATCCTGCCTTTGTTGTTTACTATCCCCCTTAGCCTTTAGCCTGGAATCAGAGGTACTGTTTATCTCTTTCCTTCTGTTTTGGGGAATGGTAGTCATTGCGGACTCTCCTCTATTTTCGACTCTGGTAGCTCAAAGCACTTCTCCTGAAATAAAAGGTACGGCCCTGACTATCGTGAATAGCATTGGCTATATGATTACCATTGTGAGCATTCAGCTGATAAATACAGCTAGAGATATGACTGATTCTACAAGCA
>JBCDBC010000256.1:0-6742 GCA_039184535.1 Bacteroidota bacterium
GACCAATCCGGGAGAATCTGTTTTCAACCTCAGGGCTACCAACCATCCCGCAGCTGGTCCATCAGCTAAAAAAGATTTTCCTCAGGTAGAAGCTTATGCTCGCCTGGTAGACCTGGAAGTTTTTGCAGGTTCATCTGTGATGAGCTATAAACCTGAAGGGCAAGGGATTAAGACATTCTATCAGGAGAATATGTATGTAGCAGATTCTTCTGTACTCACCTTGTTCAACTACCCACTGGTGGCAGGAGATCCTCAGACCGCTTTACGGGAACCCATGAACGTAGTTATCTGTGAAAGTATGGCTCGTCAGTACTTTGGGTTTGATGATCCCATTGGGAAGGTTCTCTACCTAAATGGAAATGGGGAAGCAAAGGTAACGGGGGTATTGAAAGACCTACCTCCTAATACGCATTTAAACATCAGGGCTTTATTCTCCGCTTCGGGCTTCTCTGAAGGGCTGAACAATGCCTGGATTTGGCCAGAATTCTATACCTACCTTAAATTGGCTCCAGGAGCTAAAGCAGAAGATATTGACGTGCAGTTGGATGACTTTACCCAGAAATACTTAGGGGGAATCATGGAGGAATACGGATTGGAAGAAAAGCTTATGCTCCAACCCGTTAGAGATATTCATCTATCTGGCAACCTAAACAGAGAGGCAAGTGAAAACGGAAGTAACAAAACGGTTTCCTTCCTGGTCCTCATAGCCCTTATGATATTGGTCATAGCCTGGCTGAACTTTGTCAACCTTTCTACTTCTCGTTCCCTAGAACGCGCTAATGAGGTGGGAATCCGGAAAGTAATAGGCGCGAAAAAAGGACATCTCATTTCGCAGTTTTTGACGGAATCAGCCCTCATCAACTTTTTCGCTATCTCCTTTGCCATTATTCTGGTATTAGCGCTGACAAAACCTTTTAATCAGTTGGTAGGCAAACCCGTCATTGGAGATCAGTGGCTGACACATCTATGGACTGATCCTTATTCCTGGATAGTGCTTGGGGCCATGTTCATCGGAGGATCTGTTCTGGCCGGCTTATATCCCGCCTTTGTGCTATCCTCTTTCAAGCCTATCAAGACGCTTAAGGGAAAGCTATTCACAAGTGGCAAGAAATTTCAGCTAAGACATGTCCTGGTAGTCTTTCAGTTTAGCATAAGCATCATCATGATCGTAGGAACCATGATCGTATTTAATCAGCTTTCCTATATGCGGAATCAGGATATGGGCTTTAACATGGATCAGTTGCTCATATTGAAAACGCCCTCTGTGATTGATTCTACCTTTATGAAAAAATCATCCTTGTTTAGGGATCAACTCAGGCAGTCTACAAGCATACACCATGTAACATCTTCCTCTGATATTCCTGGACACATCATTCAGAACAATAATTCCATTAAACTTCTGGGGCGTCCTACGGAAGAGGCTGTCTTTGCTACCTATCTGTTTACGGATGAAGAATATCTGGATACCTATGAAATGGAGCTTCTAGCAGGAAGAAATTTCACCAGAGATTTGAAATCAGATCATGAGACAGTCATTCTCAATGAAAAAGCAGTAGAACAACTTGGTTTTCAAAATAAGGAGGAGATCATTGGACAGATGATCAGCATCAAGCTAAATAACTGGCGTGATTTAAGAGTAGTAGGAGTGGTGAATAATGTCAATCATAGGTCTCTCACATACGAACAAGAAGCCTTTGCCTATTTTTATCCTGGTTTCCCTGCCGTTAACTATTACAGCATACGGCTCAGTACTACTGACCTAGCAGAAACTCTGGATGAGATAGAAGCGCAGTATTCAGCTTTATTTCCGGAGAATCCGTTCGAATACTTTTTCCTGGATACCTTTTTTGCGCAGCAGTATAAAGCAGATCAGCAGTTTGGAAAAGTCTTTAGTCTGTTTGCAGGTCTGGCTATCCTGGTGGCCTGCCTGGGCTTACTGGGACTGGCATCTCACATCACTTCCAGAAGGATTAAGGAAACGGGGATAAGAAAAATCCTGGGTGCTACACCAATAGAAATTTTGGCGCTGCTAGGGAAACAGTTTGTCTGGCTGGTAGGAATAGCTGCCGTTCTGGCTATCCCGGTGGCATGGTGGGGAGGTCAGCAATGGCTCAGCAACTTTGCTTATAAGACGCATATTTCTGCCTGGGTTTTCGTGTTGCCAGTACTTGCCGTGTTACTGGTATCTGTAGCTACGGTTTCTTGGCAAGCCAGGAGAGCTGCCATGACCAATCCTGCAGATGCACTCAGGTATGAATGATACAAGAGAAATGAAGACTGAAGGTAGATAAGCATGAAACATCAGCCTCCCAAACGTGCCCTGGCATTCCTAAGATGGTTTTGCCGAGAAGACTACCTGGAAGAGGTAGAAGGGAATCTGGTGGAACTATATGAACTAGAAAGTGAAAGAAATCCCGGACGCGCCAGACGTCAATTCTGCTGGCAAGTCCTCCTGCATCTTAGACCTGACTTTATTAAACAGCTTGCTAATGTACATCTACCAATTCACCTAGAAATGTTTCTCAATAACCTGAAATCAGCCTGGCGCCATCTTTGGAAGCGAAAAGAATTTTCACTCCTGAACCTATTGGGATTATCCATTGGGATGGCCGCCTGTTTACTGATCCTGCAGTACGTACGTTTTGAATCAAGCTATGACTCTTTCCATAAAGAGGTAGATTCTCTTTATAGACTTAATCTAGGAATGACCAATCCGGGAGAATCTGTGTTTAATCTCAGAGCTACCAATCATCCCGCAGCTGGTCAAGCCGCCAAAAGTGATTTTCCACAAGTAGAGGACTACGCCCGACTAGTAGACCTGGAAGTCTTTACAGGTTCTTCTGTCATGAGTTATAAACCTGAAGGAAAAGATGCTAAGACATTTTATCAGGAGAATATGTATGTGGGAGATTCCTCTATTCTCACTATGCTTAGCTATCCCTTGGTGGCAGGGGACCCTCAAACGGCTTTGAGAAATCCCGAAAGTGTGGTCATAACGGAAAGTATGGCCCGTCAGTATTTTGGATTCGAAGATCCCATAGGCAAAATCCTCTACCTGAATGGATATGAGGAGGCCAAAGTTACAGGTGTTTTGAAGGACTTACCTCCTAATACCCACCTGAATATACGAGCTATTTTTTCTGCCTCCGGATTCTCTGATGGGGTGAATAATGCATGGAATTGGCCGGAATTCTACACCTACTTAAAACTGGCACCTGCTGCTAAGGCGGAAGACATTGAAGCACAGTTGGATGATTTTACCCAGAAGTATTTAGGGGGAATCATGGAGGAATATGGCATACAGGAAAAGTTGATACTCCAACCCGTAAGAGATATTCACTTATCAGGTAACTTAAACAGGGAGGCAAGTGAAAATGGGAGTAACAAAACAGTTTCTTTCCTGGTACTCATTGCCCTGATGATTTTGGTGATAGCCTGGTTGAACTTTATCAACCTCTCCACTTCTAGATCATTAGAACGAGCCAATGAGGTAGGAATCAGGAAGGTAATAGGCGCAAAAAAAGGGCACCTCATTTCGCAGTTTTTGACTGAGTCGGCCCTCATTAATTTTTTCGCTATCTCCTTTGCCATTATTCTAGTCATGGCCCTCACAAAGCCCTTCAACCAACTGGTGGGAAAACCTATTATTGGAGACCAGTGGCTGACACATCTATGGACAGATCCTTACTCATGGATGGTACTTGGGAGCATGTTCATTGGAGGATCTATTCTGGCCGGCTTGTATCCCGCCTTTGTGCTCTCTTCCTTTAAACCTATCAAAACGCTTAAGGGAAAACTATTCACAAGCGGCAAGAAATTTCAGCTAAGGCACGTACTGGTAGTTTTTCAGTTTAGCATAAGCATCATCATGATCGTAGGGACCCTGATAGTCTTTAATCAGCTTTCCTACATGCGGAATCAGGATATGGGCTTTAATATGGATCAGCTACTTATCCTCAAAACACCTTCTCTCGTTGATTCTACTTTTTGGGATAAGTCCAAGCTCTTTAGGGATCAGCTAACCCGGTCTTCAAACATACACCATGCAACTGCTTCCTCTGATATTCCCGGGCATATCATTCAGAGCAATAATTCCATCAAACTCCAGGGGCGTCCTACAGAAGAGGCAGTATTCGCTACCTATCTGTATACAGATGAGGATTACTTGGATACCTATGAAATGGAGATACTGGCAGGAAGAAATTTCTCCAAGGACTTACAAACAGATTATGGGACGGTCATTCTCAACGAAAAGGCAGTAGAACAACTAGGCTTTCAAAATAAAGAAGAGATCATTGGCCAAATGATTAGCATTAAACTCAGCAGCTGGGGTGATCTGAGGGTAGTGGGAGTCGTGAATAATGTCAACCATAGGTCCCTTACCTATGAACAAGAGGCCTTTGTCTATTTTAACATTAGCTACTTTATGGATTACTATAGCATTAGGGTCAGTACCACTAAGATGTCTGAAACCCTTGAGTATGTAGAAAATACGTATGATGAGTTTTTTCCTGATAATCCATTCGAATATTTCTTTCTGGACACCTATTTCGCACAGCAGTATAAGGCTGACCAACAATTTGGGAAAGTCTTTAGCCTCTTTTCCGGCTTGGCCATTTTGGTAGCATGTCTGGGATTATTAGGACTAGCATCTCATATCACTTCAAGAAGGATTAAAGAAACAGGGATTAGAAAGATCCTGGGAGCTACTCCCACAGAAATACTGGTACTGCTAGGCAAACAGTTTGTCTGGCTGATAGGAATAGCCGCTGTTCTAGCTATACCCGTAGCCTGGTGGGGAGGCCAGCAATGGCTCAGCAATTTTGCCTATAAGACAGATATTTCTCCTTGGATATTTGTGTTACCTGTGCTGGCAGTTTTGCTGGCATCCATAGCTACGGTTTCATGGCAGACCAGAAGAGCTGCTATGACCAATCCTGCTGATGCGCTTAGATATGAATAAAGCAGGATACATGAAAACAGAAGATAGATAAGCATGATACATCATCCTCCCAAAAACGCACTGAGTTTCCTACGCTGGTTTTGCAGGGAAGACTACCTGGAAGAGGTGGAAGGGAACCTTGTGGAAATGTTTGAGGAGGAGGTATTCCAATCAGAAGAGAAAGCCAAGAGGCAGTTTTTATGGAATGTCCTGCTTCACTTTCGGCCTGAATACATTCGCCCTATGGAGGGCACGTACCGATTAAACTATTACGGCATGTTCAAGAATTTTGTAAAAGTGGGCATCAGAAATATTGCCCGAGACAAGGCATACACAGCCATCAATATCCTGGGTTTAGCCCTGGGAATCCTCTGTTGTTTCTTCATTCTCCTGTGGGTAAATGACGAGAGAAGCATGGATAACCTCCATGAAAATGGAGATGAGCTATATCATGTCTATCATACATGGACCATTGAGGGAGAAACATCAGGAGACTATAATACCCAGCTTAAGCCAGTAGATAATAGATGGATAGCCCCCATTAAAGGAATAACCCAGGCCATACCTGAGGTAAAGTACGTAGGCCTATATGCTACAGGATACGAACTCCCCTGGGGACATCCAGAAACTTTCCAGGTAGGAGACAAGATCTTCAAGCTGAAGGGTTCGAGAGCCACAAACGACTTTCTCAAAATGTATTCTCATCCCATTATTGCGGGTGATGCGAGTACGCCTTTAATGGATATAAGCAGCATAGCTATTTCGGAGAAGATGGCGGCCATGTTCTTTGATTCTCCAGAGGAAGCTGTCGGAAAAAGTATCAGATATGAAGATACCCGAGAATTCACCATCACGGCTGTATTTGAGAATGTACCCTCCCATAGTACATTTCAATTTGAGTTTCTCATCAACTGGGAAGCCAACATGACGCTTCTAAGTCAGGCTTCCAATTTTGTATCTACCACAGTCCAACTGGAAAAGGGAGCAGATGCAGAAAAGGTTGCTGGCAGTATTGACGCTTTTATGGCTTCCCAAATGGAGCTGGAAGAAGGCGTAGAAAGAGCAGCTGGTCTACAGCTTTTTAAGAATAAGTACCTGTATGGCACCTTTGAGAATGGACACCCTGTGAAAGGGAGAATCGAATACATCAATATCTTCCTACTGGTAGCTCTGTTCGTCCTGGTTATCGCCTGCATCAACTTCACCAATCTGTCTACAGCCAGGTCATTCCGCAGAGCCAGAGAAGTAGGGGTAAGAAAGGTCATAGGTTCTTCCAAGTCTTATCTAGTCAGTCAGTTTTTATTAGAATCCCTCTTTTTAGCTACCATTTCTACGCTATTGGCTTTGGGAATTCTCGTATTCTTGTTACCCTTTTTCAACTCCTTCACCGGGAAAGAAATAGAACTCCCTTATACTGACCTTTCTGTCTGGGGGATCATAGGCGGCATTGTCCTGCTAATAGGGTTCCTCGCAGGAAGTTATCCTTCCCTCTTCCTGGCATCCTTAAAACCAGTAAGCGTCTTAAAAGGGAACCTTCAATTTGCCAGATCAGAAAACTGGATCAGAAAAGGACTAACCATTTTTCAGTTTAGTCTTTCTATTCTTCTACTCATAGCCACCCTGGTGGTAGCCCGACAAACCGATTTTATCCAACAATCTCACCTGGGATATGATAAAGAAAACCTGGTGTATGTGAGGGTAGAAGGGGAGCTTATGGATCCCAATAAGTATTATCTCTTTAAGCAAAAGGCACTGAATGCGCCTGGCTTCGCCATGGTGGACAAAAGTTCTGAAGCCCCA
>JBCDBC010000257.1:0-6742 GCA_039184535.1 Bacteroidota bacterium
GCTGTTGGCAGCCTGGTTTACGTCCACATCACAAAGGGCCACTACATTCTCTTTACCCTTATTCCAGGCATTTCTGATGTCAGAGGTTCCCTTTCCCCCTGCACCTATGGCTGCTAAATTCAGCTTATCGCTAGGAGCTGTATATCCTCTACCGAGTACATGGCGGGGAACGATCATGAAACCAGCTCCAGCTAATGCACCAGCTTTTATAAAATCTCTTCTTGAAGTAGTATCTTTTTTAGGCATATTTGTCGGGTTTGATGAAGTTAAATCTTACAGAAATTACAGTTTTTATAAGCAAAGGCCAATCAAATGTTAGCCTTCATGGCTTCTGATAAAGCCCAGCAGGTGTAAACCTCGTAGAACTGTGTCCATTCTAATCCTTGGCATTCTTCTTCAATGATTGTTGAAACCTGATCGGTCAGAGGCTCTAGTACATCCGAGGTAAGCTGTACTTCCTCAAATATCCGTGCTGCGTATAAACGGGCTACCTTATTCTCACTGTTGAGAAAAGTGGAAATAATAGGGAGGGCTTCCTCAGGAAGCTCCTGATAGCAGAGTGCTTGAGCTGAAGTGAGGGCTACCGATGGAGAGGGGTGAGAAAGATTCTTTTTGAATGCTTCCACTACTTCAGGAGAACCCCAATCTGCTTTATTATAAACAGCTGAAAAGGGTGGGTAAAGCGTAATAGGTCTGGATAAGCCTGAAACCGATGCCCAATAGGCTACTGCTGGATGGGGATTGTCAAGATGCTTTATCCATGTATCCAAATTCCACCAATTACTAGTCCTATCCTGAAAATAGGTTAATATGTCATTCAGTGGGAGGTAAGCTGGGTTTCTTATAGATTCATAAATGGTGGTATTCTGATCTATGGCCACCATATCTATTTCATGAAGGAGTCCTGAATCGTAGGTACTAACTGTCCATTCATCTAACTGGACCCTCATCTTAACTAGTTGTTCCTGATAGGTGGAGTCCCAAGCCAGGTTATTGGTTTCAAATGGGTCCCTGTCTACATCATATAGTTCTTCATAGGTACGAGTGAGTGCCCACATGCTAGCTTGAGCATTCGTCAGTACGGGTGTCAGACGTCTTTGCTTATACAGTTCTTGCATAATCTCCGACTGATCCGTGTAAAAATTGGGCTGGATCAGGGGAGAATGAGGTAAGTAATTTCTCACATACCTAAAGCGCTTATCTCGTACAGTTCTGGAAGCCTCATATGCTTCATCTACTCTGTCAGAATGCCCTATAACGTAGGGAATGGCTTCCTTTTTTTCTCCTAAGAATACTTTCCCTTGCATGTAATCCGGGATAGGAATATCCAACATGCTTAATAGGGTGGGAGGGAAGTCTACAAAACTCACTAAATCATCCGAAGAGCTGCCTGGAGTCAGGCCTAGTTTTTTCCGCCAGGCAGGAGGAGCTTTGATAATTAATGGTACTCTCAGGCCAGAATCATATAGAGCTCTCTTTGAGCGTGGCATACCCGTACCGTGATCAGAATAGTAAAAGATGATGGTATTATCAGTCAGGCCATCTTCTTCTAGCTCAGCCAGGATTTCTCCCACCTGTCTATCCATGAGGCTTACCAGGTCATAATATCGGGCCCATAGTTTTCTCACTTCTTCTGAATTGAAGTGATAAGGAGGAACTGGCGCAAGTGCTGGATCATGCTTTTCCTCTTCAGTCAGTAGCTTTCCGTACTTTTCATAGAAAGCAGAGTCAGACCCAAAGATTTGAGATTGGTGAGTAGTTTCTATGTTGAAGACACTGAAAAAGGGTTGGCCATTTTTCCGTTTTCTCCAGTGAGCTTCCTTACTGGACTCATCCCAGATGGCCTCTCTGGTGAAGTTATAGTCTTCCTTATCATTATTGCTACAGTAATATCCTTTTTCCCTTAGATATTCCGGGAATCCTTTGATAAAATCTGGGACTCTCGTGTATGACCTCAAATGTTGGGTACCCAGGCTGGTAGCATAAACACCGGTTATGAGGCATGCCCTCGAGGGAGAGCAAACAGGTGCTGTCGCATAGGCATGGGTGTACCTAACGCCTTCTAAAGCAAGTTTATCCAGGTTAGGGGTATAGGCATACTCATCTCCATAAGCGCCCAGAAAGGCATTCATATCCTCACTAGTAATCCAGAGAATGTTAGGTAATTCTTCCTGGGAGCTATCTGATTCACAGCCTAGAAATAGGAAAGCTGTGTAAAGGAGGAACCATAAATGGGTTTTCATGATCTACCTAATTTTGGACCAAAGCACCTGCATCTATTTTTAAGTTTGGTCTTTGTTTTCGAAGAGCGGATATGGCCGCTTGACTGACATTTGTTTGCCAGAGATAAACGGTTTTTAATCCAACCATGGCCTCAATGGTTGGAAGGCCTGCATCAGAGACATTAGTCCCAAATAAGTTCAATGATTCCAGGTGATCAAGATCTGTAAGATGAGTGATACCTTCATCAGTTATGGGGTTTTGCTGCAGTCTTAACCTAGTCAGATTAGAGAAAGTCCCTATGATTTCCAGCTCTTCATCTTTCAGGTCTACGTTCTCCAAATAAAGCCAGGTAATATGTTCCTTGATTGATTTTAGTTGTTGAAGTTTTTCTGATGAAAAGTCATCTCCCTTAAAACGGACTTCCAACAAGTGGTTATCTGCAGAAAGAGATTTGAGTTTAAACCCTTCTTTAGTAATCTGGGAGATAGTTTCATCCGGTAAAGAGGAAAGCCTCACTTTCTCGTACCATGGTTTAGGCTTAGTGTCCATTCCATAGAGAGCGAATAGCATGGGAGGTATATCTTCCTCAAGTTTAAGCTCTGAGACCTTGGCATCAAAAGAAGCCTGCTCATCAATCCACCATTGTAGCATGGCTATTTCCTGGAAAGTGAAGGGTTCTCCCTTAGTAGGCATATGCTTCTCACTGGAGTGTGGAAGAATCAGTCTTTTGAATACCTCACTTTCTCTAGCATTACCGGCTACTAACACTGCTCCGTTTTTTCCGCCTTCCATCAGTAGTTCTGGGGTAGCCATGTTTAAGCCTCCTCTTTGTACTTCATCATTGTGGCAGGCCATACATTTTTGCTCGAAAATAGGTTCTATGAGATCTGCATAAGCCAGGGCTGAATCAGGATCCGCAATTTGGGGAAGCCCTTCAGCTATATTAGCTTCATTTCCCGTGAGCTTTTTAACAAATTCAGGGGCATTCTCCGTCAGGTAATCTGAGCCATGCGTAAGGTTTCCGCCCAGGTGCCCTACGAAAGTGAGTAAGAGCAAGACCGCGATATTCAGTACACGATGAGATTTCTGAGGGATAAGATCCCCCTGCTTTTTGATCCACCAAATACCAAATGAGATCAGGGTTAAAAGGATGCCTATCCATCTATGCCAAAAGAGGGTTCCCTCAGGATAAGAACCGGAAGCTGCTAGCATCCACCCACAAACTGAAGCTATAGCCGCACTCACGCCTGCTAACAGCCAACAGAAGTTGATGATCTTTTTACTAGTTTCTGAGCCATCCTTTTGAAACCATTCCAGGAGAATAGCCAGTATGAGAAACCCTATTGGTAGGTGAACCCACAATGGATGAAAACGCCCAATAAATTCTCCCATACTTGCCAGTAATATCAAGTCCATATCCTCTTAT
The DNA here is from genome assembly GCA_039184535.1 of Bacteroidota bacterium. GTDB lineage: Bacteria > Bacteroidota > Bacteroidia > J057 > J057 > JBCBKZ01. The sequence goes on from JBCDBC010000257.1 coordinate 3,650, forward strand.
TAAGCCAATATCTCTTTCACAAGTTCACCATGAACATCCGTTAATCTATATCTCCTTCCCTGGAACTTAAAGGTCAGTCGCTCATGGTCCACCCCTAGCAGGTGCATAAGGGTAGCCTGAAAGTCATGTACATGTACAGGGCGCTCAGCTATGTTATAGCCAAACTCATCAGTAGCTCCCAGAGAGAATCCTGCCTTAACACCTGCTCCTGCCATGAAGATGGTGAAGCAGCGTGGGTGGTGATCTCTTCCATAATTAGTAGCAGTAAGTTTCCCTTGAGAATAATTAGTTCTACCAAATTCTCCACCCCAAATCACCAGCGTATCATCCAGCATACCTCTCTGCTTTAGGTCCTTAATGAGTGCTGCCGTAGCCTGATCTGTTTCTCTACACTGGGTCTTCATGGAGGAAGGAAGGTTACCATGTGCATCCCACCCCTGATGGTACAACTGGATAAATTTCACGTCCCGTTCTGCCAGTCTCCTGGCCAGTAAGCAGTTAGCCGCAAAGGTGCCAGGCTTTCTACTATCCTCTCCATACATATCATAGATGTAATCGGGCTCAGAGGAGGTATCCATGATTTCCGGTACAGAAGTTTGCATACGGAAGGCCATCTCATACTGAGCCATGCGGGCCAGAATTTCCGGATCTCCCAGTTTATCATGATTCAGCTCTTCCAATTTCTTCAGGTAGTCCAGCTGTTCCCTGCGGCTGTTAGCATCCACCCCAGGAGGATTAGACAGGTATAATACAGGGTTTTTACCTGCTCTGAACTGTACGCCCTGGTGTTGAGAGGGGAGGAAGCCATTCCCCCAAAGTCGGGAATACAGCGGCTGACCATATTTGTCTTTGGTTACCAGGACTACAAAGGAAGGTAAATTCTCATTGTCAGATCCCAGTCCATAACTAACCCATGAGCCTATGGAAGGCCTACCAGGAAATTGAGAACCTGTTTGGATGAAGGTGGCGGCAGGATCATGGTTGATAGCCTCCGTATACATGGACTTAATGAAGCATAGCTCATCCACAATTTTAGCTGTGTGCGGCATGAGATCACTCATCCAGGCTCCACTTTGACCGTGCTGTTTGAAGGAGAATTGTGAGCCTGCCAGGGGAAACTTGGCCTGCCCAGCGGTCATTCCTGTTAGGCGTTGTCCCTTTCGAATGCTTTCTGGTAGATCTTCCCCATTCCGCTCATTCAAGAGGGGCTTATAATCAAAGAGGTCCAGCTGGGATGGCGCTCCACTCTGGAAGAGGTAGATGACCCGTCTGACCTTAGGTGTAAAGTGAGGACTCCCCAAAATACCATCTCCTGGATCCAGGGGTTTGGAGTATAAGGTGTGGGGGTTCAGCATGGTAGCTAGAGATACTGCCCCCAGCCCCAGGGAGGTTTTGGTAAGAAAATCCCTTCTGGTATAGTTCGACTTTTCTTGATTACAGGAATGCATAGCTGTTTGGCTTATCTTTTTGTATATGCTTCATCATGGTTAAAAATGGTGCTACTGACCATAGCCAGAGCTGCGGTAGCTGATACGTCCAGGTCTTTATTTCTGGGATATTCTCCTACGGCCAGTAACTCTTTTGCACGTAAAGGATCTTGTTGGAAACTCTCCAACTGATTCTGAAATAAATCTTTGAAGAGTTTCATTTCATCTAGCCTCACTTTTCTACCCGTAGTCCGTATAAAAGCGTAATCTATCTGGGCCTCCAGGCTGCTACCTCCTTCTACTTGCATTCGCTCAGCCATGACCCGGGCAGCTTCCACAAACTGTGGATCATTCAGCAGGACCAGAGCTTGAAGGGGAGTATTGGTGTTTTCTCGTTTAATGATACATACATCCCTATTAGGCGCATCAAAGGCAGTCATGGCAGGGTGAGGAGAAGTCCGCTTCACAAAGGTGTATAAAGACCTACGATACAAACTGTCTCCCTTGGTGATTTTATACCTGAGGAGTTTATGGGAGAAATTTCCTTTTTCTATCCATAGGCCCTCAGGCTGATAGGGCCTCACACTTTCTCCGCCTATTTGCTGCACCAGAAGGCCACTAGCTGCCAAGGCATTATCACGTATCATCTCTGCAGGAAGTCGGTAAGAAGGGCCTCTGGCCAGAAGCAGATTCTCTGGATCTCTTTGTCTCAGTTCTTCACTACTTTCAGAATCCTGTCTGTATGTGTGAGACATGACCATCATTTTCAGTAAGGCTCTTACATCCCATCCGCTTTCTCTAAATGAGACTGCCAGCCAGTCCAGCAGAGCAGGGTGAGAGGGGAGAGCGCCCTGAACCCCAAAATCCTGAGGCGTCTTCACCAGTCCCTGACCAAAGATCATCTGCCAGTACCGATTTACCGTTACCCTGGCCGTGAGAGGATTATCTTCATGGAATAACCACTGGGCCAGTCCCAGTCTATTAGGAGGTAAGCCTTCTGGCATATTCATAATGAAGCCAGGTGTGGCGGCTCCTACTTCATACATGGGCGAATCATATTCCCCTCTGGCGTAGGCATAAGTAGTTCTTGCTTGGGGTAATTCTTCCATGACCATCACTTCTGGAATATCATTCATCAATTCCAGTAATTCTTTTCTGAGTTGTTGGAGTTCCTTTTGCTGGGTCTGGATCTTCTTGTCCTGAGTGAGGCTGTAGTCAGCTAGCTTCTTTTGGTCTTCCAACTCACTTTGGAGGGCTTCTATTCCCGTCATCTGAGCTACTTCTACTTCACTCAACTCACGATTAAATAGCTGGATTTCATCTATTCTTCCTTTAAAGATTCCTGCTTCTCCGGTAAAGGCTCTGTAGCTTATCCCTACTCGGATAGGCCTTTTTTCTTTGGTGTGTACAGCAGAAGCTACCGGATAAATACTCTTGTACAGCTGATCAAATTCTATGGTGGAAGCAGCTTTTTGGCCATCAATGAATAAGTGCAAACCAGAAGCTTTTCCTGAGCCATCATAGCTGAAGGCTACATGCTTCCATGTATTAGTGGGGATTTCTTCCTTCGTTCTCAGATGAATGTAATTGTGAGGGAATGAATGAATGAGCCTTACATTTAGGTGATTTAGCGTATCCAGGTAAAAGTCCCACCCTCTCCAGAAGC
>JBCDBC010000258.1:0-6724 GCA_039184535.1 Bacteroidota bacterium
AAAAGATGCTGAGCCTTTTTCATAAAAAAGGAGATCTAGATATAAAAGAACTTGATAAGATTCTGGAGCATTTACGGGAAATGGAAAAAGGGAAAGAGATATGAGAAACCTCCTGGGAATACTAGTGATTTCTGCAAGTGTGGTGATTAGCAGTATGTCATCCTGCAAATCCAGTTTGGAGGTAGGCAAAGTAACTTATGAAATTACTCCTGGACTAACAGAAGCAGGTATACCTGAGAAGGAATATAAGCCTAGATATAGAGAAGTTTACTTTGACGAGAGTTATGTCATAGAGCTACCAATTTTCGAGAAAAAGATAAAGAAGATTCCTGGATTAGTAGAAGTGTTAGCCAATGGGGAGGAAAGGGAAGTGATAATTGAAAATACAGATGAGTCTTTTTCTTTTCATAATTGGAGAACGGGAAAAAGATTCCAGGTGAAAGATTTATATGGAGCCACCTTTTTGGTAGATATGAATGATAGTCATAGTAGAAACTATGAACTCAAACCCATCCCAGGAAGAAAAAAAATCTCAGGGTATACATGTAAAGGTGCTACTATCATTTCTCCTATTGATACGGCTACTATATGGTATACGACCAAGTTGAAAGTAGACTATGCACCATGGCTATTTAGTATTCCGGAAGGTTTTGTGCTGCAAATAGAAGAACCTATACAATTTTCTACCCTTAGGTTTCAGAGGGATGTGCTGGGAGCTAAGGAAGAACTTATTGTGAAAATGCTAATCGATAAAGAGGATAAGTTTTCATATCCAGGAGATTCTACAAGAACAATAGAATGGGCTACGCGCATTACTACTGCCATACAGGTAGAGGAACAACCCTTTGGAGGGCGAATTCCATTTGATGATTCCAAGATCAAACGAATAAAAGAGGATGAACTGAACGGCTTCGGGTATCTAAATGAATCCGGATATAGCCTAGAGCAGCTGAAACCTGGAGAACCTTTGGAGGGGATAGAAATGCTTAAGAATGAGTTCGAACTATCAGGAGAACTAGTTCTGCTCTATGCTTTCAATACTTATGAGAAAAAAGTAGAACCAGATCTTCAAATACTACACGCTTTGAGAGAAAAGTATAAAGCTGAGAAGCTTGACATGATCGTTGTATCAAATGATACATACTTAGGAGATCTTACCTTCCCTCATATCTCTAATAAGAAGAATTGGTTAGAAGATACGGGTTTATTCATCTTTCCTTCCTTTGTGCTAATAGATAAGGAAGGAAATGTCATAGAATCTGTTTTCAGTTACCTAAAAGGTGCTGAAGCCATTCTGAATTCGCTAATTCACCAGTCGATAGAAACACAACCCCTTTTACCTAAAGAGTGAACCATGCTGACTCATCTGATCATTTCTACCGTTATTATGGCCCTTTTACTGGGATATTATGTTCTCCAGTTGAGAACTAGGTCGTGGTTTCAATTCAATCGCTTTTACCTGCTTGGATTGATTCCCTTTTCCTTATGGTTACCCTTATTTCGTTTTACACTCCCTGTCCCTTGGCCATTTGATAATGCCAATGAGCTAGCAGAGCAATATTTGTCTACTGTTGAAATTACGGATGCGGCTGTTGGGCTCGGGAAAGATATGGTCTTTATGGATTACCTTGGAATTGTATATCTACTGGGGGTATTAGTTTTTGTTGTCAGAATGGGAAGAAAGTTATACCAACTTAAGACGTTAACGGAAGAGTACTCTATTCAGCAAAAGAATCCATTCTACCAGCTCTTCTACACAGGGGGAAGAATACCTACCTCATCTTTCATGAGAAATATCTTTTGGGATGAGACAGCGGAACTGACTCCTGAAGAGGAAGCACAAGTTATGGCTCATGAGATGGCCCATATCCGTTATAAGCACAGTTGGGATATAATCCTTATGGAGCTTATGCAAGTACTCTTGTGGTTCTATCCATTTGTGTACTGGATAAAGAAAGAGTTACAGCTGGTTCATGAATTTCAAGCGGACCATATAGCATTGGGAGATACAACTCCAGTGTCTTATGCCAGCTTAATTGTGAAGAAAGTATTCTCCACAAATCTAAAGCTGGGACATACATTCTTTGAAACGCCTGCGCTAGCCAGGATCAAGATGTTAAAGGTGAGGTCCTCCCGTTATTCTCTGTTGGCAAGCTATATTCCTCTGATTCCGCTAACCATGGGTATTATTACTTTTTCAAGTTTTGATGTAAAAAATAAAGAAGTTGGCTTAGCTTCTACTATTAATTTCTTCCCTAATGAAAGATTGGTAGAGGTTAAGGGAGATGAAGCAGATGTAAATGCATATGCCGCAGTAGATGAGGAACCCTTTCCGGTAAATATGAAAGAAGTACAAAAAGCTATAGGTTACCCAGAGGCTGCCAGAGAGGCTAAAATAGAAGGGAATATGATGGTAAGAGTCCTGGTAAATGAAGAAGGTAAGTATAGTAAACACACAGTTGTGAAACAGGTTCATCCAACTTTAGCAGAGCCTGTTGAGGCGCACATATCTAAGTTGGTATTTACTCCTGCTATAAAGGATGGAAAGCCAATCAAGTGTTGGATTAATATCCCTTTCAATTTCATATTACTTAACTAACTAAATACAATAATATGAACACCCTTTTAAAAGGCTGCATAGCAGCCATGACCCTGTTATGTCTAATTTTCACCGGATGTGTAACGAATTCTGAAGTAGAGGAAGAGGCAAAAGCGCCCAATATCCATGAGTATTTTGAATTGGATCAGGAGCCAGAACCTCTCAATATGAGAGAAGTACAAATGAGCATTGGCTATCCGAAGGAAGCCATGGATAATAACATTCAGGGAGTTGTAGTAATGAGGGTTTTGGTAGGAGAAGAGGGAGAATATGTAAAGCATGAGGTAGTAAAAGAAGAAAGCCCTATCCTGATGGAAGCTATCAATGAGAAAATAGAAAACCTCAAGTTTACCCCCGGAATTAAAGAGGGTGCCTCTGTATCCGCTTGGGTAAATATTCCCTTCAAATTTAAAATGATAGAAGAAGAAAAAGATCCTGCTATTGATAAAGCCCTGAATTATTTTAAGGTAAGTGAAAAAATTGGCTATCCATCGGTAGAGGGTGGCCCACAAGTGGAAGGACGTGTTTTACTCAGGATACAGGTAGATGCAGAAGGAAACTACCTAAGCCATGAGGTATTAGAAGAAGGGCATCCCGTTTTGCTGAAAGGGGTAGAACCTTACGTACATGAGCTGGTATTCTTACCTAATCCAGAAGGGGAGAACTACTCGGTAGATCTACCTTTTGAGTATAGGTTATTAAAAGCCAATTAAGCTAATATTCCAGATTATGAAATTCACCTTCTACAAGAGGGTGGATTTTGTATTAAGAGCCCGAATCAAAACTTAAGTAGTTTGTTCCATTCTTCACTGTAGCTTACTCATAAAAAAGAATCTATCACTTTTGAATCTCTTGGGAATTCTGGTAAGAGCGATACCTCCCCAGGAAGTGAATAATCCTCCAAACCCAAATAGAAAATACTCACTCCCATATTCTTTACCGGCCCAAAGACTTAGAGCAATCAGGCCTAATGATAAGCCCAATATGCCATACCCTAATAATAGGAGAATGCCTTTCTTTAATCCATTCTTCGTGCCTTTACGAATAGAATGAATATCATTCACAGCAATTCTTTCCCTACCTACTGTCAGGCTATCTATGGTAATGTTGGAGAGTAGCCCTCGTTTAGAAACATACTCATCATGTAGCCTAATGACAATCCACTCTCCCTCCTGGTAGCGCATGTTAATATCATGATTTTTCTTTTTCACGGCTACCAGTACTGGGTCTATATCAGGTACCTGGGTGGCAATAAGTGGATGAGGCAGGAGGTATTCTATTAAAAAGAAGACAGTAAGCAATAAAGGCCCTTTCATGATAAACAAAGTAATAATGGATGAAAAAGAATAAGATGTCTCTGGTAAGTATTTATGGAATGAAAAAAGTAGATCGTACCCCTCTCCAGCAAATACTTTGAATGAAGAGAAAGTGATTCTAAATCATTTACTAGCAGGAAGAATAGGAGATATTTATTTCTTAATTCGAAATTTAATATTTATTTGAGTGGAGTTTATGTATTATGAATAGAGTAGTTTCTGTGATCACCTTTGCTCTCCTTTCTTGTGCCTTATGCTCATCTGCAATTTCGCAATCAGGTCTACCTGTAAATGTAGACAGCATTCGGTCTAAGCCTTATATGAAAGAAAAAAGTGATTATGACAATTTATTAGAGGCTATTTTGGCAGATGTTCCTCCTGAGGCTATCAATATGAAAAGTATCCAGAAAGCCATCGGATATCCTCCTCAGGCACGCTACGCCAATATAGAAGGATCAGTGATAATCAGGCTCTTAATAAATGAAAAGGGAAAATATATGAGCCATAAAGTACTGGAAAGCAGTAGTGTTATCTTACTGTCGGCTGTTGAAGAACATATTAAGAGATTGAAATTTAAACCAGCCATTAAGGATGGAAAACCGATCCCATTTTGGATAAATATTCCCTTCAACTTTAGCCTAGTAGATCCACCCAAAAAGCAAAAGAAGAAACAGGAAAGAAATTAGTACGGATAAAGGGTGTAGTTAGGTTCCTGTAAATTTGATTGTAGACTGTTGGATTAGTAGCTCAGATTGACAGGGTGATTTGAAACAAAATTCCTTCAGATTCTCTTCATAGGTTAAGCCAATAAAATCAAATTGTTATCTTAAGAAGGTAACTCTGAGATAATACAAACACCGTCAACCTATGAGAAAGCTACTCACCAGCTTGGTGCTGGTATGGGTTTTTAGCATGCCAATGCTTGCCCAGGAGACCACAACCCCCAACGATGTAAAGGATAAGCGGGATAAGGCATATGCCTTTACAAATGCCACTATAGTAGTCAATCCCACTACCACAATTGAAAATGGAACTTTAATAGTTAAAGGTGGAAAAATCATCCAGGTAGGTGCTAATGTGAGAGTACCAGCTGGTTATGCCCAGGTAGATTTAGCTGGGAAATATATCTACCCCTCCCTGATAGATATACATACACACTATGGGATGCCTAAGGTAGATAGAGTCCAGAGGCGCTGGGGGCAGCCTGAACAAATTCAATCCAAAACAGAGGGCCCTTATAACGCAAACGAGGCTATCAAGTCAGAATTTGAGTCTTCCGGTGCCTTTACCATCAATGCTAAAGAAGCCAAGACCTGGAGAAATATGGGTTTTGGGACTGTTCTTACTTTCCGTCCGGATGGAATTGCAAGAGGGACTTCCGCACTTGTTACTTTAGGAGAAGATTCTGAAGGGGAGGTGATGCTGAAAGCGACAGCTGCTGCGCATTATTCCTTTGATAAAGGAAGTTCTACCCAGGATTACCCTTCTTCTTCCATGGGCTATATCTCCTTGCTCAGGCAGACCTATATGGATGCAGACTGGTATGGAAACCATAAGGAAAAACCCTTTACAGATAAATCTCTAGATGCATGGATAGGAATCCAGGATTTACCACAGTTCTTCGAGGTGAATAACTGGCAGAGTGTTATTCGCGCTGATAAGGTAGGAGATGAGTTTGGGGTTCAGTATGTAATCAAGGGAGTTGGAGATGTGTATAAGCGTATGGATGCCATTAAGGCAACAGGTGCTGCTATGATAATCCCATTGAACTTCCCTAAAGCCTATGATGTGGATGATCCCTTTGATGCCTATGAGATTTCCCTGGCTGATATGAAGCACTGGGAATTAGCCCCATCAAATCCTGCCGCTATGGAGGAGGCAGGGATCACATTTGCCCTTACAGCGGATGACCTAAAAGACAAGAAAGTGTTTTGGGCGAACCTAAAAAAGGCCATAAAGCACGGGCTAAGTAAAGAAACTGCACTGGCGGCACTTACTACTATTCCGGCCTCAATGGCAGGAGCTGAAAGTATGGTGGGAAGTCTTGAAAAGGGGAAACTCGCCAACTTCATCATCTGTTCTGGAGATCTGTTCGAGGGGAAAACCAAAATTTATGAAAACTGGGTACAGGGAACCTTATTCAAGGTGACAGAGATGGATTTGATAGATTTGGCTGGGAAGTATGAGCTCAAGGTAAATGATCAGACTTATGAATTGACTATTAGTGGAGATGCAGGCAGTCATAAAGGGAGTGTGAAGCTGGATACAACAGAACTTAAGACCAATATGTCTGTTAAAGGGCAGTCAGTGAGCTTGAGCTTTACAGATACTGATAAAAAACTGCTGAACCTATCCGGTTGGCAAAGTGGAAAAGATATAAAGGGAAGTGGACAATTAAGCTCAGGGGACTGGACTAGCTGGACAGCTATTTTTCAGGAAGAGGGAGAACAAACAGAGAAGAAAGGAGGAAAGAAAGATGCTTCGGAGGAGAGACTAGGTGACGTCATTTATCCTTTTGTAGCCTATGGAACTACACAGGTTTCTCAGCAGCAAGATATGTTGATTAAGAATGCCACTGTCTGGACCATGGAAGATGAGGGGATTCTGGAAAATGCTGATGTAAAAGTGGAGAATGGAAAAATCGTGGCCATAGGTAAAGATTTGAAAGCTGGAGGAGCTACAGTAGTGGATGGTACTGGAAAGCATTTGACTCCAGGCATTGTGGGGCGTGGCCAGGCCAGCACCCACTGCCGCCGTGCCTTTCAGCAGGCCGCGACGCCTAAGGGTTGATTGCGCCTAACGCAGCGGC
>JBCDBC010000259.1:0-6722 GCA_039184535.1 Bacteroidota bacterium
CCGCTAATACGGAAAGCAAAAGGATGAATAAGCTTATGAGTGTAGCCCTTAAGGGAAAGGGTTTTTGGGTCGGAAGGGCCCAATCAGGATGGGATGAAGCTATGTGTTTCCAGGGAAGGGATGGGTCTAAGGATATATGTTGGCCTTCCCAGATAAGTCCTCTGGTACTTCCCCCTACTTTGGTTTCTACCTCCGCAGCGGCTTCTTGAAAACTCCTGGAGACCGTTCTGCCAGAAGCCATATGTTGGTAAAAACTCTCAGAGAACAACTTAGCAGCCTCATCATTTATAGCAGTATCTGTTAAAATAAGGTGGGAAATACCTGCCTCTTGGAGAACATGTAGTTGGGGTAGAGTGGTGCAGGCATTGAAAAATACTAAGCGTAAGCCCTTCTGTTGAGCCAGATATTTGGCAAAATATGCCATATCTACTGGATTTTGCTGCTGACTGAACAACAGCTCCATATCATGCGCATGCCCTCCATAATGAAAGATGGCTACTCTGTCTTTATATCTTTTGAAGGTCTGGAAAATATCATCCAAAGAAGCATTAGGTAGGTCTATGAGCTGAACTAATCCTTTCTCTGCGAGAGGAGAAATTGTAGTCTTTAGTTTTTGATGTTCCTCCGAAATATTTCTGAGAAATTTCCCTTCTCTATCGTTGGAAAAAGCCATCAAGATGACTGGAGGTTGGGGCATAGTAGACCAAATTTTTTTTCAAAAAATACGTCATTCTGGCCTAAAAAGGAATTTTTAAGTTAAGATTAAGAAGGGCTTATCTGATATCTTTTTTACGGATATCAGATAAGCGTTTTTTATTTCACGAGTATTTGAAGAAGGCGGAGTCTCAATCAACTTTTCACTTTCTTACAATTAATCTTCCATAGTGGATACTGAATGGTTTCAGCTTTGTCTACCCATTCTCCTATCCAATTGAATCCCTTCTCACTGATGTCGTAAAAGGTAATTCTATAGTATCCCGGATCTCCATTTGGGGAAGGGCTGTCTCTATAAAGAATGATGTTCCCCTCTTCCCTTTTTGTCCCTTCCCAGGTGGGTAAAGTATTAGGGATGCCTCTGGTGGAATAATAATGCACATACCATTTGGAAGAATCAGCATTAAACTGCCTGATACTTCCCGAATGAATACCATCCTCTTTCAAGGTCTCATCCTGTACTCCATTACCATTCATAATATATTTGAACCGCCAAATCATAGGAGTGGGCGCTCCCCATTGTTGGTCAGCGCCACGAGCTGTAGAACTACATTCACACTCTCCTATGAGTGGAGCAAAGTCTTTTACCTGCTCTGGGGCATCCGGATTTGGAAGCCCAAAAGGATGTTCATTAGAGGGTTCATAGGAATAAGGAATCTCTGCCTGACTGAAAAGGATTACAGGAAATAATCCAAGTGCCAGTAGGGTGAAGATATGTAATGGTTTCATGTGGGTTTGGGATTAATAGTATACAAAAAAGCAGTTAGGCTAAAAATCTATTTTCAAACTTGGTAATTCTAGAGGAGAAGTCTCCAAAGAGCTAGAACCCCAGCTTGTGAAACGGAAGTAAGAAACATCTTTTACCTGTCTTAAGATAAGAAGGAATCAGCATATGTATAAAATCTGTGTTGGGAAATGAGGTGGAATTACTCTCCCCACACCATCTTCCAATGATGGTCAGTAACTTCCTCTACCTGAAAGTCATGGCCTTCATAGAGACGTTTCGCACCCAGGTTTGTCAGTAAAGTTTGTAAACGGATAGGCTTGCTTAAGGCCTTGGCCTTTTCCTTACTTTGATTGATGATCTCGGTTCCTATTCCCTTTCCCTGATACTGGGGGAGAAGGTATAGCTGTTTTAGAAGAAGATGGGTAGGAAATTCTTCCCAGCCGACTATGCCTAGTTGACGCCTCTCTTGTGTAATAACATGCAAGACCCCTTCATCAAAGGCTTTATTCGCAAACTCATCCTGGACTTTCCCATCCCAACCAAATAATTTTTCTATCGTTTCGCGGTAGGCCGTATGATGTACATGAATGAAGAAAGCTCTGTCTTCTTCCTCAACGGCTCTGAATTGTATGTTTTTCATTTCGGTATAAGTATATGGGCCATCCCGTTTAAACAGGATGGCCCATATACTTATGTCCTATTTACTTCTTTTATCTTATGGCCAGGGTACCTTTACCTCTCTTAAAGGATATCCAGTCAAAAAGGGGTCTGGTTAAGTCCTCCGTATCTCCAGAAAACTTTAAAATGAAGTAGAGCGTTCCCATTTTTACAGGTCGGTTAGTGATGGGGATGCTAAAGCTTCTCGCGCTATTCTCAGATACAGGCATATCGGCTTCACCTATGACCCCACCTTCCAGGCTACTGGCTAACATAAGTTTGTAGCCAGCAGGGACATTTCTAAACTGAGCTTGAATACTTTCGATTCCCGTCAAGTCTATGTCTTTAAAGGAGATCCAGGAGTCATTGTCTTTGAATTCCAGTCTGGCAAACGAACCATTCCCCCAGTTGACCTTTCTCATTCCATAGGCATCATCATAGTTTTCAGCTTCTAGTTTGGCAGGTCTCAGCCTGATTTCCATATTACTGGTTAAGGGTTCTATGTCTCCATAGCCTTTGTCAGTATAGCTAACCTTAAAGATGTACTGACCTGCACTGTTATCTTTTCTATGGTCAGTAAGTCTTAGCCTACCTTTCGCAGGAAGACTTTCCACTTCCATTTTCTGGTCTATTTTCAGGATGTAGGTAGCCATAGCTTCGGCTTCTTCCTGAGAAATTTGAGGGTGGGCAGCCATTGCTTGTTCTCCCCAGTTTCCATTACCCCCGTTGATGATTTTCCCTGCTATGGTTCTTATGGTAGGTAAATCATCTGCATAGCGTTCTGCCACCTGATAATAGCTAGGCCCTATAGACTTTCCATTTACCATGTGGCAGGCCATACAATCACTTTCAGCTATGAGTTCTTTTCCATTGAGAATGGCCCCCGTTTGGGTATGCCCCTGCTCTATGAGGGTAAGGTCTTCTCCTATGGGTAAATAATCCATGGTAATAGCTACTCCTTCCCCTGCAGGTCCATCCTCCCTATCAGTTACACTCACCTCATAGTCCAGGCTGCTGGTAGGCCAGTAAAAACTCTTGTTTTGGGGGAAAGCTACGGAAATAGCTGGGGGCTCATTTCCTACTCTTATACCTGTATTGGCGGTAGTACTCTTTCCTGCCTTATCAATAACCTTTACCACAGCCTCATAGGTGCCATCTTTCTCTAATGTGTAGGTAGTTTCAGGAGAATCTGTTTGGAAAGTTTCTCCGTTAATATTCCACTCATAACTCAGGGTCTCTTCCGAGTCCAGGTCATAGGAGTCTGCAGCAGAAAGATTTACGGTTAGGGGAGCACCTCCTACGGGTTTGTCTACTTTCAGTTTGGCGACCGGGAGTCGGTTGCCTCTGGCATAATCAATACGGGAAATTCTGGCATCAGCATTTTTGGCAAACCAGCTGGTACCGTATTCCATGATATACATAGCGCCTTCAGGTCCCATCACTATGTCCACCGGATTAGCAAATTCAAACTGATCCAGGAAGGGCTCCATCTGGGCCAGATCTCCCTCACTGTCCAGAGTTACTGCAAACATCCATCCTCTCATCCAATCATAGACGATCAGTTTGTCGTCATAATACTCGGGCAACTTATTTTCCCCTTGATAATCATCAGCATAATAGATAGGGCCCGCCATGGCATTTCTTCCGCCTTTTTTCAGCATGGGAAACTCTTCTGACTCTGCATAGGGATACCAGATAAAAGCAGGTTGTGCAGGAGGTAGAAGTTCTGGCCCCGTGTTATTAGGAGACTTATTGACTGCGCCAACAGGATCATAGTAGTCTTCTGAAGAAACCCCTGTTTCATAGTTAAAATGCTTGTAAGGCTTATTATTTCCGATGAAATAGGGCCATCCAAAATAGCCTGGTTTTTTAGCCTGGTTCACCTCATCATGCCCTCTAGGTCCTCTGTCGGGATTGTCATTACCGGCATCAGGTCCTACATCTCCCCAATACACCCATTTCCTTCTGGAGTCAATAGATACACGGAAAGGATTCCTACACCCTTTTACATAGAGTTCCGGCCTTCCTTCTGATCCATCCTTAGAGAAGAGATTCCCGTCAGGGATGGTGTAGGTCCCATCAGCCATAGGCTTAATCCTCAGGATAGCGCCTCTCAGGTCATTCATATTACCTGAAGACTTTTGGGCATCCCATGGGCTAAATCCAGGCTTCTCATTTAAAGGAGCAAAACCATTGGCATTAAACTTCTGTTCTTTAATGTCAAAGGGACTGGTATCATCTCCGGTAGAAATAAAGAGGTTCCCATCAGGCCCAAACTCCAGAGATCCTGCAGAATGACAGCACTGCTCACGCTGAACTGGGATCTTAATGATTACTTTTTCACTAGAAATATCCAGACTGTCATTGGTGTAAAGCGTAAAACGAGACACATGCTGCACTGACTCTTCTCCTATAGGAGAATAAAACATATACACCCAACCATTAGTAGAGAACTCAGGATCCAGAGCCAACCCTAATAGGCCATCCTCAAACTCAGTATGGACGGGCATATCCGCTATCTTCTTCTGGGTCTCTGTATTGGTATCATATACATAAAATCCTCCCTTACGCTCTACATAGTAGAGTTTCTTATCAGCTGAGATATCCAGCTCCATGGGCTCATTCAGGTTCTCTATAAATACCTTCTGGGCAAATCTACTTTTGTCAGGCGGTAGGATAGAGGTAGCCTTAGCATAGTTCCTATTATTCTTACCTACAGCGTATTCTATACCTCCTTTCAGGTGCTGCAGAAACTGCTCTTCCGAGAAGGTTTCTGGTGTATGCCCAAAGCTAGTGTAGAAGGATCTTCCTCCATCATAATCATGATACCAGGAAACTGGATGTTGGGTATTCTCCCCATAATCATAGGAGTTTTTGTCTATAGTTACCAGAAGCTTTATGTTGGGATTCATAGACTTGAAGTCGTAGAACTCATCTACTTTGATCCACTCCTCTGGGAATCCTTGGGTAGAAAGATGATCAGTATCTACAACGGTGGCTTTTCCTTCTCGTACATTGGGATCTCCAGGATGCCCATCAAAGTATCCTCCTACAAGCCTTCCATACCAGGGCCATTCATATTCTGTGTCGGTAGCAGCGTGTATACCCACAAATCCTCCACCAGCTTGTATGTATCGTTCAAAAGCTGCTTGTTGATTGAAGTCGAGTACATCTCCCGTAGTATTTAGGAAAATGACTGTACTGTAGCCTTGGAGATTATCTTCTGTGAATACCTCTGAATTTTCAGTAGTATCTATCTGCCAATTGTTCTCGGCAGCCATCTTCAGGAGAGCTACCTTTCCTTCTTTAATGGAAGAATGTCTAAAGCCGGCAGTCTTGGAGAATACCAACAACTTTACCGGTCTTTGTTGACAAGAGAATAAAACGGCTATACATACTACCAAACAGGTAGCGATGAGAGAGTTACGTAGCATTGTTGAGTTCTTTTCTAGAGTTAATCTCAGCGATTAAGTGACTTAATCAGTAGTTCCTACAATTCCATTATTCTGATGTTCTTGAACCATACTTTATCACCATGGTCCTGGAGGGCAATATGCCCCTTTTCATTTCTTCCATATTCTGGCCAATCACTAAACTTACTAGCTTGATAAAGGGCCTCCCAGTCTTCACTGCCTATGGTATATTCTACCACTTTAGTTCCATTTAGCCAGTGTTCAACCGCTCCTTCATTCACAATGAGTCTTACATGATTCCATTCTCCCGCAGGCTTCACAGTTTCCACAGTACATCTATGTAGATCATAGTTATCACCAGCTCGGTGTTTGTCAATTTGGGCATCCGGGTGTCCATCATTATCTAGAACCTGCATTTCAGGTCCGCTAAAGTAGGCCGCTCCCAAGCTGTCAGATTCTATCACCCGGAAGAAGATGCCACTATTTCCATTTTGAGAGATTTTCCATTCCAACTCCAGCTCAAAATTCTCATACATTCCTTCAGTAATGATATCTCCCCCTCCTCCTTCAGCTAATGTCAGGCTACCATCTTCTACCTGCCATTTAGTGGAGATAGTATCTGCATTATAATTTCTCCATCCGCTGGTGGTTTCTCCATCAAATAAGGCCACAAACTCTGCTACTTCTTCTGTCGTTTCTTCAGCAGATTCACCCTCAGATGCTTCTGACTGGCAACTCCAACTCATAAATGTTATTAGGCAAATGCTCAGAATGGGGATACCCCATTTAGTTAAGTATTTCATAGGAAGGTAATCTTGAAAAATTTGGTAAACATATGTTTCGAGTAGTATAGAGTTTCTTCTTACAGGTCAGTACTATAGGAGTATACTACTTCTTCCTATCCTAAATTTAGTGAAAGGAATGCGAAAAACGATAAAACATAGTATTTTTTATATATGTTTTCTTGCCTGTGTGCCACGGTGCTTTTATGTCTTGGGAGAGTGATCCTTCAGAGCTGAAACTTTATGTTATTTTGATTCTCACTGATGATCAAGGGTATAGGGATCTGCATATTTACGGGAATGCCTCTATATCTATTCCTAATATGGATCACCTTGGGATAGATGGAGCAAGGCTGGACAAGTTTTACGTAAGTCTTGTTTGGGCACCTACTCAATAAAGACTACTGACAGGTAGATATCTTTTGGTAC
>JBCDBC010000260.1:0-6684 GCA_039184535.1 Bacteroidota bacterium
CCCAGGAAGACATTAGAAAGGTGTGTGAAGACTTGAGTGAGAAAATAGAAAATTCCTCAACGGGCTAATCTGTCAAAAACATCCTTTTCCAACTTTCAGCGAGTTCATTGATACTAAGCTGATCATTAGCAGCCAGATAGGTTAAAAGCGTACCCCGCCTCATCATCTCAAATTGCTGGATTTTTCTATCTACTTCTCCCTTCCCTAATGAGGAGAAAATCTTAGTAAGGAGCGGGAAATACGTTTTCTGAAATGCTTCTTCTACCTGAAAGCGAGCCCATTCTCTGGTTTCTTCTGCCACACTCAGGGGGAGATACATTCTCCATAAAATCACCCTTTCTTCAAAAGAGCCACAAAAGGCAGAGATTAATTTTTCCAGTTTTTCTTCAGGAGAAAGTACATCAGAAAGCTGGCAAATACGGTCTAGTTCTTCTTTTACTTCTTTCAACGCAGCCAGTAAGATGCCTTCTTTTCCGTGGAAGTAGTAGCGCACAAGCCCTTTGGCTACGCCGGCTTCTTTAGCTATATCATCTGCAGTGGTCACGGCATATCCATGTTCAGCATATAATCTGATCGCAACCGAAAGGATATGTTCGCCTGTACGCGCTGAAGCGCTCATATTACTCACTGCCTAAATGAACATGGGGTTACTCAATTACAGAGAGAATTTTGGATAAATCCTCATCTGAAACCGTCAGTAAATTTACGGGCCTTAGCCTAACAACCAAGGTTTTCCAGTCAGCATTTTGGGCAAATACTAATCTAAAGAGAGGCAAGGCTTCGTCTACCTTTCCAGTATTGGCTAAGGTGACTGCATGCCAGAATTTCATTTCTTCATTCTCAGGAAAAAGATCTTCTGCTTTTGCATAGGCTTTCATGGCTTCATCCATCTTTCCTTCTTCTACCGCCAGGTCTCCTCTGTTCATATGCTCATAGGCACGATGCACTTTCAGCAATCTCTTCATTTCCTGGGTAGGATTAGGATGATCTTCTATACGTAAATCTACCACTCTATCTTCCCATGGATTTCCTGTTGGGAAAGGGTTTACGATTAATAAAGCTGCGGACTGTTTCCCACGAATATCACCGCCTGCTTCTTCTGCAGCTATGAGGGCTTCCACCAATCTTTCTGCTAAAGGGCCAGGTGTTGACTCAAAAGCTTTTGCCATGGAAGGCCATACAGTTTCTTTCGCCATAAGATTAGCCTGTACAGCATATCCCTGTCCGAGCAAATGCCCTGCTTTTGGAATACAACTATCACCAGTATGGGCAGCTACGTTTCCTTCCATGTCTACTATGGCTACCTGTCTTACGTCTCTTCCTTCATCCGTCTTCAGCAAGGAGTCAAGTGTTGACTGTGCATCCATTCCGGCTTTCATCATGGCTAGTCCTCTGGGTCCAAAAGAGGGATTCACAAAAGACTGGGTAGCAATGACTCCTACACCAGCTTCTCCCCAGCTCACCAGGGTTCCCACTGAAAACCAGTGTGATTGGACGGCAACGCCCATTTTTCCGGTAACGGGATCTTTAGCCACTATAGAGTAGGTAGAGGCAAAAGGTTCTCCATTCACTGTTCGCTGGCCGTAAGAGAAAAAAAGCAGGCCTGTTAATAAGGTAAAGAAGATGGTGGTTTTCATCTGAGCAAGAGTGTTAGTGGATGAGGATGTTTATTCTTTGTCTTGAGATCCCGTCTTAAATCCTATGGGTTCTCTAAAAGGATACTTCTCCTGAAGAATGTTGTCATAGTGATCCGCAGCTTCTCCCACAGTCATGATCATATCAAAGGCTTCTTCCGGATCCAGACCTTTTACAGGTCTGTTAAATCGGATGAAGATCACATCCTGATGTAAGGTAAAAGCAGCTCCTATCATCATATGATTTAACTGAAAAATATCTTTCAGAAATGACTCCATATTAGACTGTGGAAGCTTCATGATGGGAGAGGTCACCCCAAAAAATAAGGGGCTGTTCTGAGTAACCTGAAATAACTCTATGATTAACCTGGAAGAACCTTTCTGGAGAGTCCATAATCCCGCCCTTTGGCCGCGAGTAGATTCAGGATCTATTCCTATTTTTCCTATGGCTTTTTCAACAATTTCTATGTAGGTCTCTACAGTGTTTTCCATGTAAATGATGTATTAATGAACCTAATGACTGCCTTATATGTATAGGGCAAAAAATACCAACATAATGGTTAGGTTATCTCATATGGTTGTTAGGTGGGTAATTTTCCTCAATATAAATGTTTTCCGTTTAGCTTCTTAACGTCTGGAGATATTTAGAAGTTTAACCTTTGGTAAATAATTCTCTTCTCCCAATCTCACTGCAGATAGGACAGGTATAGGCATCATGCCCTCTGGCAGGACAATACTCTCTTCCAAAGAATATGATCTGTAAGTGAAGCTTGTTCCAGATTTCTTCTGGAAATAAGCGCTTGGCATCTTTTTCTGTTCTTTCTACATTTTTACCAGTAGATAAGGTCCATCTCCACATCAGTCTATGTATATGTGTATCCACAGGAAAAGCTGGAAACCCAAACGCCTGGGACATAACCACTGAAGCCGTTTTGTGTCCTACTCCCGGTAAAGCCTCCAGTTCTTCAAATGTCCTGGGGACTTCTCCCCCATGCTCATTTATAATGATCTGAGATAATTCTGAAATGGCTTTGGACTTTCGGGGAGAAAGACCACATGGCCTAATGATCTCTTTGATTTTGTCCACAGGTACCTGAGCCATCTCCTGAGGATTATCCGCTAACTCAAATAAATAAGGGGTAATCTGATTTACCCTCGCATCTGTACATTGGGCAGATAGTAAGACCGCTACCAGTAAGGTATAAGGATCCTGATGTTCTAGTGGAATGGGTGTTTCAGGATACAGTTTCTCTAGTGTATCTATGACAAAGTGTACTTTTTCAGCTTTTTTCATTCTCCGGGGATAGGCCTGTTTATGTATAAATAACCAGAATTTCTTTCCAGGGTTTATGTGTCTTTTCGAGAGAAATATCGTCTAAAAAGTGCCTTTTATGAGTAAAATAACAGTGTTAGGTGAAAAAAGGATATCCACATCTGCATTTTTTCCTTTCATAAAGGCCTGATAATCAGCCCTGCTTAATCCACACAATTTTATGGAAAAACTGGGGAAATCTTACAGGTTAGTTTATAGTGCTCTTTCACTTATCCCCATATTCACATTTTTTCGTGGATAAGTGAAGAGTGAAAAAATGAAACGTGGATAGTCAACGAGTTTTACACATATCTCTGCACATTCTTACTCGTATAAAGAATTAAGAATATATTTATTCACATAGGAGTGGATAAAGCAAAAAAGTGTTAGCTATTTACTTGACAGAAAGGCAGTTTGATATAGATATTATATGTGGATAGAATGGTGAGTAACCAGTGTATAAGTAAACTTCCAAATTTTTCGAACAGATTTTATCCCGTTATCCACGCCTATAATACTATTACTTATATTTTTAATTAAATAAAGAAAAAGAATAATAAAGAGATGAGCATAGCAGAGAAAATAGCCAAGGTCAACCAAATTGGCTTCCTCAACATAGATCTCGATCCAATGCTGGATTTGTTTGATGAAATCGAGCGATTGAAAAAAGAGAAGAATGCCATCATCCTCGCCCACTACTATCAGGATGCAGACATCCAGGACATAGCGGATTACATCGGCGATAGTTTAGGGCTGGCCCAAAAGGCTGAGAGCACAGATGCTGACATCATTCTCTTTGCTGGAGTTCACTTCATGGCTGAAACAGCCAAAGTGCTGAACCCAACGAAAAAAGTTATTCTGCCAGATCTCAACGCTGGATGCTCCCTGTCGGATTCTTGTCCGCCAGATCTATTCGGAGAATTCAAAAAGCAGTACCCGGATCACAAAGTGGTTTCCTACATCAACTGCTCAGCAGCACTCAAGGCCATGAGTGATGTGATCGTAACTTCCTCCAACGCGGAAGTGATCGTAAGATCCTTCCCGAATGACCAACCCCTGATTTTTGCACCGGACAAAAACCTGGGCGGTTACCTGGCTAAGAAAATTGGAAGGGACATGGTTCTGTGGAATGGCGCATGCATGGTGCATGAAGTTTTTTCCCGAAAAAGAATTCTTGAACTTCAGAACAGATATCCGGAGGCTGAAATCATAGCGCACCCGGAATGTGAAGAGCACGTGCTGGAACTGGCTACCTTCATCGGGTCTACCTCCGGCTTGTTGAATTACACTCAGACTTCTCCCACGGAAACCTTCATCGTGGTAACGGAAAGTGGGATTCTTCACCAGATGGAGAAAAACAGTCCGAACAAAACTTTTGTGGCAGCACCTAGCGAAGGAACATGTGCCTGTAACAACTGCCCGCATATGAAGCTGAACACATTGGAAAAAATATATTTGTGTCTGGAGTATGAAGTTCCAGAACTGACCATGGATCCAGTCCTGATGGAAAAAGCGAAACTTCCTATCCAGCGAATGTTGGACATCAGTGCCGCTGCTGGATTGTAGAAGAAAAACCTTTTGAAGAAAACCGGATACAAGCTTCTTTGTATCCGGTTTTCCCCATTATAGGGATGTGTAAAAATTTAATCCTCACAGACAGGAAAAGATAAAATTCTGAAAACCAGTCTATATGCTATTTTTATGAGTGGATAAGTCTGTGGATATGCTGTGTATAAGGCCTTTCTGTTTTTTATCCGCTGGTATAACCAAAGGCTTTTCGTAACTTCATTGTCCCAAAATTCTCCTTCACTCAAGGAAATCAAAATTTGTACAGTAATGGATCAGGCAGGCTATACACCCGTATCAGCACTTGGAGAGTTTCGTCTCATCGATAGGATGACCGAAAAGTTTTCTTCTTACCACGAACAAGTTGTTCGGGGAATAGGAGATGATGCTGCTGTGGTAAAAACAGCTGATGGCATGGTGGATGTGATCAGCACAGATTTGCTGGTGGAGAAAGTCCATTTTGATTTGTCCTATGTTCCCCTCAAACACCTGGGATACAAATCTGTCATTGTCAACCTGAGTGATGTGGTGGCCATGAATGCTCAGCCTTACGGGATTACTGTTTCCGTAGGAATAAGTAATAGATTTCCGGTAGAAGCCCTGGATGAGTTGTATGCCGGAATTCATCAAGCTTGTCAGCAGTACAAAGTGAATTTATTGGGAGGAGACACTACCAGCTCAAAAGTGGGACTGGTGATTAGCATCACAGCCATTGGCCGAGCTAAGGAAGAAAAAATCGTCTATCGATCTGGCGCTCAGAAAAATGACCTCATTTGTGTGAGCGGAGATTTAGGCGGAGCTTATGCCGGATACCTGGTACTCGAAAGAGAAAGGCGGGTATTTCTGGATAAGCCAGATCTTCAACCAGACTTGTCAGATTATGACTATGTGGTAGGTAGGCAGTTGAAACCCGAGGCAAGAGTAGACATTCTCCAGATTTTAGAGAATGCCGGAGTTCAGCCGACTTCCATGATAGACATCTCAGACGGAGTAGCCAGTGAGTTGAATCACATTTGCAACCAGAGTAAGTGCGGAGCCAAAATCTACTCCAATAAATTGCCCATAGATTTTCAGACTGTCTCTGTCTCTAATGAATTCAAGATCAGCCAAAATACATTTGCCCTAAATGGAGGAGAAGACTATGAACTACTCTTCACCATTCCTTTGGCAGATTTCAGTAAGATTCAGAAGGTTCCGGAAATTCAGGTAATCGGGAGTATCACTGAGGAAGAAAAGAGAGTCTTCCTGATTTTGGATGACGGATCTCAGATAGATTTAGAAGCTGAGGGATTTGACCATTTCAGCTCAGATGAAATTATAGAAGGAAACGAGTTAGAACAGGAATTATAAATACATGTCAGCAACCAGCATTATTTCCTATAACCTCAACGGGATCAGAGCCGCTACTAAAAAAGGTCTACTGGATTGGCTCAAGGAAGAAGATCCTGATATTTTCCTGATGCAGGAAACAAAAGCTCAACCTGAGCAATTAGATGAAAGCCTGACCCAGCCGGAAGGATATCACGCCTATTATTATTCTGCAGAAAAAAAGGGATACAGTGGAGTAGCTATTTTTTCTAAAGAAGAACCCAAACATGTAGAGTATGGATGTGGCCTGGAAAAGTATGATGTAGAAGGTAGAGTGATCAGAGCAGACTATGAAGGCTACTCTGTGATCAGTGTATATTTTCCTTCCGGAACCAGAGGTGGAGACAGACAGATTTACAAAGAAGATTTTCTGAAAGATTTTCTGGCTTACCTACAGGAGCTAAGGAAATCTTATCCTAAGCTGATAATTTCTGGTGATTATAATATATGTCATCAAGCCATAGACATTCATGATCCGGTAAGAAATAAAAATACTTCTGGCTTCCTACTTCATGAAAGAGAGTGGGTGTCAGAAATGATAGGGAAAGGGTATGTAGATACTTTTAGAAAATTTTACGAAGAAGAACCGGACAGATATTCATGGTGGTCATATAGAGCTGGAGCCAGAGGGAAGAATAAGGGATGGCGCATAGATTATCAGATGGTGACAGAAGTATTGACAGAGAAATGTGTAGGTGCAGATATTCTGGATCAGGTGTTTCACTCAGACCACTGCCCTACCAAACTGGTGATGGATTTTGGATAGGAATTAGTTGAATTGCTTTTTCGCTGGAATTATTTTGC
>JBCDBC010000261.1:0-6676 GCA_039184535.1 Bacteroidota bacterium
CTCAGCATTGAAGATAGGGATGCAAGCCAAGTGGAAAGGAAAAGACTTTCAAGTCTTGGGGAAACTCAGAATAGACTATGATGATGGCTTTTGGGATGAGTGGTACATTCAGTTTCTGGATGATGGGTCTGAAGCATGGATTCAGGAAGATGATGGCAGCTTTACCTTATTCAAAAAAGATAAAGAGCTTAGCCATACACTAAATATGGACGCCATCACCGTAGGCGCTTGGGAAGATTTAGGCTTAGGGAAGAATGAGAAAGTCTTTATTACCTCAAAAAGTAAAGCCCACGTAAATGGGGGAGAAGGAGAATTACCTTTCAGAATCATTCCCGGTGAGCCGGCAGACTTTGTAGAAGGAATCATGCACGGCCTGGTAATAAGCGTGGAATTACTACCAGATGAGCAGATAGTATATGTAGGGCAACCCTTCAGGATAGAAGAGTTCTCTGTAGTATAAGGACCTTTTGATTTTTCAGTTTCTTTCACTTAATCATCTGGAAATCAATCTATGCCCATAGACATTCTTTGGCAACCTACAACCTCCTCTTCTAATCTCTTTTACTGTCCTTCTTGTAATGCCTTGCTGGAGCAAGCTAACAGACGCGCTCAGTATGTAGTTTGTGGGAACTGTGGGTCAGAAATAGACGTGGGATTAAAATCTTATGAGGTAATTAAGCGGCATGATCTACCAAGGAAGTATGAGTCCTATTCCTTCATTAGGCTGGGCCACAGGGCTGTAATAAACAGAAAATACTATAAAGTCATTGGAAGACAGTGCTGGAGGATTCGGTACAAGCAATATGTGGAAATAGATGGCCCTAATATATATGAAGAAAGAATAGGCAACTATGATGAATGGACTTTAATGGGAGAAGACCATACTGCCCTTACATTAATGGAAGATGCGGGCAGTTACTACTTGAAGGAAAAAATAATTCCGGAAACCCCCATGATCATGCAAGGAAATCTTCTACTTAGATTTTTTGAAAGCCATCAAAAGCAGATTGTTCGTAAGCACGGAAAAGCTGTTCTAGCGTCTTTTGAAGGAGAAAAAAGTAAACGAATCCAATTGGGCCAGGAAAAGTTATTGGCCTTTTATAATGAAAATGGAATTTTCGGAGTGGAGTGCGATTTAGAGAAGAATGATAAGGTTATCAGTTCGGTTTCTTTTTATCACCTAAGAGAAATCAACCCTCATGAGGTTTTTGCTGCCTTTCTTCCAAGTCAGTTAAAAGATACCCTTAAACTAAAGCAGAGGAATTGGCGATTAGGTATGATTGCACTTGGCGTGCTTGCCATTTTGATGTTCTGGCTAGTGGATAACACCCAGCTAGAATCCCTTGGGGAGGATTTGTATCTACCAGCTATGATTGCGGCTATTTTTACTTCTTTCATTTTGTTAATCAAACAAGGGGAAGTTTGGCAAAGAGTGATCGCACTCATACTGTTTGTCTCTGTTCCATTTCATCAACTTATCTTGGGAGTAATCCATACTGGTTTAACAGGAATAGGATTTCTCGTAGCTAGTTGCTCTTCAGCTTTTTTGATTTATGCCCTCTGGTCAAGAAAACATAAACTTATAGGATAGTATCAGGAATCTATTGTATATTTTCATCTATGAGCGCTAACATCCAGACTCAACAGGCTCTCGCCTCAGTCAAACAGTTTAACTGCCCTAATTGCGGGAATGCCCTTTCCCTCCTTCACCCCAGGGCTAAATTTGTCGCCTGCCAATACTGTGGTTCAGAACTGGATGCCAGCTCAGAAACTTATCACATCCTACGGGCCTTAGTTCCACCTAAAAAGCATAAGCCTTACTCCTTCCTGAAGTTGGGAATGAAAGGGGTGCTCAATGGAAAAAAGCATCAGATCATCGCCAGGTCACGCTGGAAGATGGACTATAAAGAGTACTGGTCTGATGAAGATGGAAGCGGCTACTCTGATGAAATCTGGTATTATGATGAGTGGCTGCTCATGGCAGAAGACAGGACCTATTTCTATCTGGTGGAAGACAGGGAAGGATACTCCATCTCTGAAGAGATCATTCCCAAGAAGCCTATGCTCCTTCCTAAAAACCTGAAGATGAAATTCTACAACAGGCAGGCCATGAGCATAGTACGGGAGTACGGTAAAGCCAACCTGGTTTACTTTGAAGGAGAAACAAACTACCAGATCAAGCTAGGGGATGAAATTAGATTCGCTTCCTTTGGTAGGGGTACGGTCTATTCCGCAGAGTGGAGGATGGCGGAAAATAAACGAGACATCAAGGAGATTGAGTTTTTTAAGGAGAACAAAGTATCCCGACTCAAGATAGCAGAGGCTTTTAGAGAAAACCCGAACGTGGAGGCCATTCTCATCAGAATGAAGAAATGGCGCTATGTGGCTCGGATAGCAGGCTTTTCAGCACTAGCTTCTCTTCTGCTGTTTTTATTTTCCATGGTGTATCCCGGACAAACCGTCTTTAATGAGCGAATACCTGTTTCTCATATAGCCAACGCTGACACCGAGACTTATACCTCTCCGGCAGTTGTTCTTCCGGATAAAGGTTTATACAATTTGAAGCTTAGCTGTGAGGGCCTCCCTAATGGCGCCTACACAACGGCATTCATGTACATTCTGGATGAAAACCAGCAAGCCATCAATACCTTGGGAGATGAGTTCTACTATGAGACAGGAAGGGACTCAGATGGTACCTGGACAGAAAGCGAACTAAAGGAGAGTAAGACCTTTAAATTACCAGAAGGAGGCACCTACTATTTCAGGGTATTTGTAGACAGTCCCCAATCCTATGATACCCACTTCAATCTGGAAGTCAATAAGGACATCTGGATTTCCAGGTACTACCTGATAGGATTTATCTTTTCCTTAATGATTTTCTTTATTAGTAAGATTAATGGGCAGTAATGAGAGATTATTTTAGAACCGTAGTGATCTTGATATTTCTGGGAGGAGGACTTCTCATGTACATAGCTTCCGCACAAGGCTGGGGTGTAAAAGGGCTGGATGACCCTACTACCAGAAGAGAAATTCAGGAAAACTGCCCTGACGCTTATAAAAATAGCCAGGGAGACTGCCTAAGGCGTACCTTCAGAAGTTACTACCTGGTCAGAGGGGTCAGAGGGGGAGGATTTGGTGGAGGAGGAAAATGAGAAATAAGCTATTCCATATAAAAGGCTTACCACAAGAAACGAGATCTATAAGATTTTGTGAAGAAATTGGGTTGGCCGTTCCTCCACGGGTTGTGGGGGGAAGGTGGGACGCATTTGAGGAACAAAGCATTTTTGCCTGCTTTTTTTGAAATTTCTGTAGAGACACAATAGTTGACTTTGAAAAATTAAATGACCCAATGTAGGGGTGGATTTATCCTCCCTTTGAATCGTGCGGCAGCTGAAGCAGCCGGTCCATATTTGATTTTGAGCCCACCATTTTAATGGTGGGAAACAAGGGTCGCTTAAATAATTAAACCTAATCATTGTGTCTCTAACAAATTGAAAGCGACGTAGTACTTGAAATTTTTATCGCCGCATAAGTCATTACAATAAAGAGAACTTGAAATAAAAAAGGAATTCTCTCCTAACATGACCCGCACCCACATTGCCCTCTTATTATGTTCTGTGTTCATCATTGCCGTTTGTGGTATTTTGTATGAACTCCTTATCAGTACGCTTACCAGTTATTTTCAGGGAAGTAGCATTCTCCATTTTTCACTAGTCATAGGGTTCTTTCTCTCATTTATGGGCGTAGGTTCTTATCTGTCAAAGTACATACCGAAAGACCTGCTGAAATGGTTCATTAGCCTGGAAATAGTTCTTGGCGTATTAGGAGGTATGGCCACGCTCATTCTATATTCTGCCTTTTCCTTTACAGAGTATTACTACGTAGTGGCCTTTGGGTTGATAGGTTTACTAGGGAGCATCATAGGGATGGAGATTCCCTTGCTTACGCGCATAGTACGTGAGCATGAATCTTTGAAAGATGCACTGGCGCTGGTCTTGAGCTTCGATTATATAGGCGCACTCATTGCTTCCATTCTCTTTCCTCTGGTATTTCTCCCTTTTCTAGGGACGATGAAAACGGCTTTTCTGATTGGGATACTGAATATCATCGTAGCCATCATGAATACCTGGACCTTCCGGTCCAGACTGAAGGAGTACAAGCAGCTAATGGTTAGCTGCTTCATCAGCATATTAGTCCTTGGGGGAAGCTTGGCCTACTCCTTTAAGCTGGTTAGCTTCTTTGAGCAGTTTCTGTATAGAAACGAAGTCGTCTACACCCATCAAAGCCCGTACCAACGGATAGTCCTGACCAAGTTCAATGACGATCTAAGACTTTTCCTGGATGGTAACCTCCAGTTTGCTTCGCGAGATGAGTACCGCTACCATGAAAGTCTGGTCCACATTCCCTATGCATGGGCATCTACACCCAAAAATATCCTGATACTAGGTGGAGGGGATGGACTCGTTACGAGAGAATTGAAAGATTATCCAGGTATAGAGAAGATCACCCTGGTAGACATAGATCCGAAGATTACAGAACTGGCTAAGGAGCATCCCTTACTGGTAGGCATTAATGAAGGCGCCATGTCTATGCCCACCGTACATACTGTCCATCAGGATGCTTTCAAGTTTGTGGAAAAAAGCACAGAAACTTACGACCTCATCATCGCAGATCTACCGGACCCGCATGATAGTAGCATTGGGAGAATGTACACCCGGGAGTTTTACCAATTGGTCCAGCAAAAGCTGAATGCAGGAGGCGTTTACATTACACAGGCTAGTTCTCCCTATTTTTCGCCAACCGCTTTCTGGTGCATTAAGCATACCCTGGATACGGCTTTTCCGGTGGCAGTCTCCATGCAGGTGGATGTC
This sequence comes from Bacteroidota bacterium, assembly GCA_039184535.1. Classification (GTDB taxonomy): domain Bacteria; phylum Bacteroidota; class Bacteroidia; order J057; family J057; genus JBCBKZ01. Next base: position 4,872 of record JBCDBC010000261.1, read on the forward strand.
CCTTCCTTTGGCCCATGGGGATTTCATATGGCAAAAAAGCTTAGCCCGAGAATGCCGGATGCGGATAGCGTATCAGTAGACACCTATGAACTAGCAGAAAAACTTTCTCTCAGCATATTTTCTGATAGCATTTCTTACCAATATTTGAGGGAAGATATGCTTCCAGCTTTATTTGTATTTGATGGAGATATGGAAGAAGTGGAAACGGATGTAAACAGACTGGATGACCAAGTGTTACTTAACTACTATGCTGAAAGCTGGAAATACTGGCAATAACACATGAATTTTCTCAAAAACAGAAATTTGGTCCTGGGTACTCTGCTCCTCATAGCAGCCAGCCTCTATGCAGCTTATGTCTACCAGCAAGGTGGTAGCTCCCTGAATGACAGAGATATTGCCTTTGCAGTGGAGGATACAGCAGCAGTGGACCGAATGGTCCTCACCCGCTTTCTTCAGGAAGAGGAGCAGGAAGAATTACAATTCTCACGTACAGAATCTGGCTGGCTGCTGAATGAGCGTTACCCTGCCTTTCAGCCTAACGTGAACAGCTTACTGGGAACCCTTTCTCAATTACATGTACAGGAAGTGCTCATAGAGAAAGGCCTGGATGCCGGGAAAGAATTACTAGAGCAGCAACGCTTAAGGCTGGAAGTATATGATGGGAGAAAAAAAGTAAAGGAGATTCTCATAGGAAGGGAAGGGAAAGACGCGCAGGGAACCCTCATGATGCTGGCTAGCAGTAGCAGACCCTTCATCGTAGGTATACCTGGGTTCAGCGGATACTTGAACTCGCGCTTTACCATGGACATGGACTTCTGGCGAGAGAAATTACTCTTTTCGGCAAAAGAGGAAGAGCTCCAACTTATCAACATTACCTACAAAAAAGATTCCTTACAGGATGTAATCTTAGGTAAGCAAGATGGTAACTGGGTACTTAATTCTGGGAAAGGTGACCCACAGAAAATAGCTGAATACCTATCACAGTTTCAGGGTAAAGTCTATGCAGAGGCCTTTGTAAGGAGAAGCTATCCGGAGATCATGAAGAGAGCAGAAAGGTTTGACGCTGATATCAGCTTATGCATAATTTTTAATACCCCCAGCCAGCCTGATCAAGACATATCATCTCCGCCATCCACCTGTGTGTACTTATATGAACAAGAGGATGATCCCAATACCTATCTGGGATGTATCCAATACGACCAAGAATTAATGAGCATTCAGCACTTTGTCTTTGACAAATATCTGGTGAAAAGAGAGGAACTGCAGTAAAATGAACTTTCTTTCAGACGAACCTATCTTTTCGGGCTTCTTGTCCTTCCTTTTTGGACAAAGATGTGTACCTTTATAATATTGATTAAATGGCTTCAGTCCGAAGCACTCCTTTTATTGTAGAGAGATTACCTAAAGGTTGAGACTATGAATTTCATTGTTTCCTCTGCTGCCCTTTCCCGGCAGCTAAGCAGAATAGCTGGTGCTATCCCTTCTCGCTCAGTCCTTCCTATTATTGAGAATTTTCTGTTTGAGATAGACCAGAACTCTTTAACTGTTTCCACCACTAACCTGGAAACATCTATGCAGACTAAGCTTACCATTGAGTCTCGCGGAGAGGCTATCAAAGTGGCTATTCCTGCACGTATTCTACAGGATATTCTGAAAGCACTGCCAGAGCAGCCTATTACTTTCCTCATAGATGAAGAAAACTTTGGGGTAGAAATCAGCTCTGAAAACGGGAAATACAAGATCTCTGGAGAAAATGGAGAAGACTTTCCTTCCATCCCTCAACCGATGGATACGGACGCCATTAA
>JBCDBC010000262.1:0-6659 GCA_039184535.1 Bacteroidota bacterium
CCCGTTAACTTCGCCGACTGAATGTCTGAGCAGAAGAAGTAATTTGACACGATCTGGTCATTCAAAGGTACCAAACTGAAAAATTTACGTTTCTTCTGTTGATTGTCAATTTAAAAACCTAACCAATTTTATGTATGAGAAAACTATTTACGCTTATCTGCGGATTGTTTTTTATGCTATGTAGCTTTGAAGCTATGGCACAAAAAGCCATCAGCGGAGTAGTAACGTCAACTGATGGGAGCCCGTTACAGGGCGCTAGTGTACTGCTAAAAGGAACTACTTATGGTGCACTAACTGACGAAAATGGAGCATTTAGCCTCGAAGTTCCTGGAGATGACGCCGTGTTAATCATAGCCTTTCTTGGAAAAGCTACTGATGAGATCACGGTGGGAAGCCAAACAACTTTCAACGTTTCTCTACAAGATGATGCCCTCGCCCTTGATGAAGTAATCGTGACAGGGTACGGTTCGCAAAGAAAGGGAGATATTACCGCTGCCATCAGTTCTATCGGCTCCAAGGAGGTAGAAGTAGCTCCTGTAACCAGTATAGAACAAGCCATGCAAGGTAGAGCTGCCGGTGTACTTATCAGCAGTGTATCTGGTCAGCCTGGAGCGGGGCTGAATGTACAAATCCGTGGTGCTACCTCTATTACCGCCAGTAGTAAGCCGCTTTACGTAGTGGATGGTATCCCGATGACACAGGATAACAATTCAAGACTTTTTACCGGTGGATACGAGTTCAACTCATTGGCAGACCTTAACCCCAATGACATAGAGTCTATTGAAATCCTTAAAGATGCCTCTGCAGCAGCTATTTATGGTTCTCGTGGAGCAAACGGGGTAGTACTGATTACTACCAAAAGAGGAAAAGAAGGAAAGGCCAAGATCAACCTGGACGTATATACTGGTTTCCAGGGTCCTACTAATGTAATAGACATGATGAACTCAAGAGAGTTCATTGAAATGATGGACGAAGCTGCTGAAAATGACGGTTTCGGTCCTGGATATTTTTCTACCAACGGTCCTGCTTTTAACAGAATTGGAGACCCTAGTGATCCTGATCTGATAGATACTGACTGGTACGGAGAGATCCTGCGTGATGATGCGCCTATCACTAGTTATACCCTGAGTGCTGCAGGGGGCACTAGCAAAGCCCAGTATTACCTAAGTGCTAACTACTTTGACCAGGAGGGTTTCCAGAAAGGAACTGCCTTTGAAAGACTGAGTTTCAGAGCTAACCTGGACTTCCAGGCAAGTGAAAAGCTGAAAGTGGGTGTTCAGGGATTTGTGAGTCGCTCTGATAATACTTCTACCATTGGAGATAACTCACTATATGGGGTAATGATTAACGCGCTGGCTGCTGACCCAACCATGCCTATTTTTGAAGATGATGGAACCTACGCAAACCCATTCTCTTACTACTCATGGTGGGCCTTCGAAAACCCTCGTGCGGTTACAGACATATATAGTAGAAGTACTTTTACCACCCGTTTCTTGGGTACTATGTATGCAGAGTACGAAATCATTCCTGATTTGAAGTTCCGTACTTCCTGGTCTGCTGATTTCCAGTTTTTGAGAGATAACTTATTTTATCCTTCATCTACTCAGCAAGCCATCCGTGGAGGTATACAGGGTGAAGGTCAGTACTCGAATGCTGAGAACCTGACCTGGTTAAATGAGAATACGATTACCTATACTACCTCATTTGCTGACAAGCACAATCTTACTGCTCTGGCTGGTTTCACTATGCAGGAAAGCATGACAGACCGTGCAGACATCAATGGTCAGAACTTCCCAAATGACTTCCTGGGTAACCTCGCACTCGCAGCGAATATCACAGATGGTAACACTGATGGTACTTCCTGGGGACTTCTTTCTTACCTGGGACGTGTAAACTATAGCTTTGATAACCGCTACTATGCCACGGTATCTGCCAGGATAGATGGATCTTCCAGATTTGGAACAGACAATCAGTACGGGGTATTCCCTTCTGGTTCTGTAGCCTGGAGAATATCCTCAGAGCCATTTATGGAAGGAGCTGATTTCATCAATGACCTGAAAGTGAGAGCCAGTTATGGTCTAACTGGTAACCAGGATGGAATTGAAAACTTTACCTCAAGAGCTTTATGGTCATCCAGTGATGCTTATAATGGACTAGGTGGAGCTGCTCCATCTATCATGGGTAACGGTGCACTGGGTTGGGAATCTACTTCACAACTTGATCTTGGATTGGACATAAGTCTGTTTAATGGTCGTGTAGGATTCGTATTTGATTACTTCAAGAAAACTACAACTGACCTTCTACTAGCTTCTAACGTTCCTGGATACACAGGTTTCACTACTGTAACCAGAAATATTGGTGAAGTGGAGAATGAAGGCCTTGAATTTAGCTTGAACACTGTGAATATAGACAAGGGTGGATTTACCTGGAGAACTTCCTTCAACATCTCAACCATAGAAAATGAGGTTACCAAGCTGGAGCAAGGAGAACAGCTACAAGGAACTACTCATATCCTAAGAGAAGGTCTTCCTTTAGGTTCTTACTACCTAATCAACTGGGAAGGAGTAGATCCGGAAACTGGTAACTCAGTTTATACAGATGTCAATGGCGATGGCGCCATTAATGGTGATGATAGCATGGTGCCAATGGATGGAGATAAAGTGCTATCTATCTGGCCTGACTTCTTCGGTGGATTAAACAACTCATTCTCCTACAAAGGATTTGATGTAAGTGTATTCCTGCAATTCTCACAAGGGAACTATGTATGGAACCATGGTAGATATGCTGCAGAGCAGGTTGGTTGGAGTTTTGACTTCGGTGGATTTTACCTACCCTATGGAAATAACACCAAGCGTGTAATTGATGGAAGATGGAAGCAGCCTGGTGATCAGACTGATATTCCTCGTGCCTCATTAGGTCGGGTACTAAATCCTGATGGCTCTGTTACTGCTATTGCCCAAAACTGGCAGGAGGATTCTGATCAGTGGTTGGAAGATGCTTCTTACTTGAGAATCAAGAATGTAGAAGTAGCTTACAACCTACCTAAGACATGGGTAAGTGCCATAGGATTAAATACTGTAAGAGTATACTTTAGAGGGCAGAATCTGGCTACATGGACTGACTACCTGGGCGTAGATCCAGAGGTTGGATCAAACGGAGATAGCCTACTTCAGCCAGGGGATGACTTTGGTGGACTAGGCCAGGCTAAGACCTATATTTTCGGTATCAATGTTGGATTTTAATGCTATTCAGACTAATGAAACTATCAATAAAATATTTAATTATAATACTGTTAGTGGGTAACCTACTTTCCTGTAATGTACTGGAGCAGGAACCCCAACAATCGATCACACCCGGCCTGGCATTCACTAACGAATCCGGTGCCAGAGCTGCATTGAATGGAATGTATAGTAGGATGCAGCAAGATGGGTATTACGGAAGCGATGTTTTGTATGCACCTGACAGCTATACGGATATCTCCATATACTCTGGATTCATTATTGCGTTTTTGGAAACAGATAATAAACAGGTTCCAACCTCAAACGCCCTAGTAGAAGACATTTGGCTTGATGTATATGATGTAATCAACGTAGCCAATGAGATTATTGCCAATGTTCCTAACATGAATGATGAAAACTTCACTCAGGAAGAAAGGGATGATGTGTTAGGGCAAGCCAGGTTTGTAAGAGGACTTTCCTATCTAAATCTTTTAACTCTTTTTGGAGAGCATGATGATACAAGTTCTGCTTTTGGTCTCCCTCTAGTTACACAGTCTACAGGTGGAGACTTCGCTAATGTGGAGAATATCTCACGTAGCTCTGTGCAGGCTACTTATGATCAGATCATAGCAGACCTGGTAGAAGCAGAAAGACTGCTACCTGATTCTGACAGAGATTATAATGCCCAGAAAGCGGCTGCTCAGGCTATTTTGGCTAAGACCTACCTATTCCTAGGGGATTATGCTAATGCTTTGGCAAAAGCTACTGAAGTCATTAACAATCCCAGCTTCGGGTTAAATCCATCTTATACGGATATTTTCTTTTCAGAGTCAACAGAGGAATCTATCCTGGAGTTGGAGTTTAACTCATTAGATGGTAGCAACTTAGCACTTTATACTATCAGAAGAGATGAGATGAGACCTGATCCTGCATTGGTAGCTTCTTTTGATCCTGCTGATGTGAGAAGAAGCCTGATTGCTCCGGTAGATGGGTTCGTGGGAGAGCGATTCATCAAAGCAGAAGATTTTGCCACTGACGCTAATCCGGCATACATCATCCGTATGGCAGAGGTATACCTGATCAGCGCAGAAGCTAAATTCTTCCAGGGAGATGAAACAGGTGCGCTTGCAGATCTGAACGCTGTACACACACGGGCAGGGCTTACTGCCTATGCTGATGCTTCTGACTTTGTCAATAAACTGGCTGATGAATACAAGTGGGAGTTCTTCGCTGAAGGGCAGCGCTTAGGTGCAATTACTAGACTGGGTCTATTTGAGGAAATTATGGGTATAGAAAGCTTCCGGAGAATCTTTCCACTCCCTCTTCGAGAATTTAATATAGCAGGTAATCAACTAACTCAAAACCCTGGTTACTAGAATTATAGCATAACAACGTCAACTTAAAAGCCGATGGCTCATTCGTAATGAATGAGCCATTTTTTTTGTTATCTCTATTTGAGTCGAAAATCTCTTTGCGTCCTGGCGTCTTTGCGTGGATTATTCTCAACCAAAGTCGCAAAGATACTGTGTTAAAAGTCAAGTGTAGATTTTGAAATTTATAGTCATTTAGGATCTTTATTCTTGTACTCCCTTGCGATACTCCTGTCCAGACTTCCAGAGGGAATAAATAAGTATTAAGAGTTTTCTGGCTACAGCTACTAGTGCTTGTTTTTTAGCTTTCCCATTATCGAGTAATCTTCCATAAAAGACTGATAAAGTAGGATTACATCTGGCAGCAGTCATAGCAGGGAAGTAAAGAGCCGTCCGGATTTGGGTATTTCCTGCTTTAGAGATTCTTGTTTTTCCATAAAAGTTGCCAGATTGATTTTCTATGACATCTAGCCCTACATAGGAACAGAGTTGCTTGATAGAAGTAAATAAAGCAAAGCCATAGGTTTCGGCTATAACTGTTAGAATGGTACGCTTGCCCAGTCCCTCCACTTGTTCGATTCTTTCTATTGTCTGCTTTAACTCCTCATTCTGATCTACTTGTTCATCTATCTGGCATTCTACTTCTTTGATCTGTTGTTCTATCAGTTCAAGCCTTTTTTCTATCCTGTCAAGACCAACCTGCTCTGGACGATAAGCATGGGTTTTTGCTTCCTGTTGGTTTCTCAGGCGAGTAGCTTCTTTTTTGAGTTGAGTGAGTTCCCGGGTAAGTTCCTTAAGTGTTTTAAGTTCTTCTGGAGGGGCTTGCCACTTCTCCAACTTGCGCTCTAGACCCATTCTGGCTAACATCCCAGCATCTACCTCATCGTTTTTAGTCTTGGTAATACTTCGGGCAAAGAACTTTGAGTTTTTGGGGAGAATCACACAAAGCTCATACTCCTGATCATTGAGAAAATAAATAAGCTGCTCATGATAACGACCTGTAGCTTCAAGCACTATCCGCAAGGGAACTGAGGGGTATTTCTCCGTATGCTTTTCTATCCACTCCACCAGTTGATCAAAACTATCCTTACTGTTGTCTAGCGTTTTGGAACTCTTGAGCTTGATCTCTTGACCTGGAGCTAACAGGCCATGACGACACTGAAGTTTCTTTTTGCTGACATCTATTCCGATAGCTTGTTGGAGGTATTCTTGAGACATAAAAAAATAGATAACGGGTTGATAAAAATAAGGCTTTAATAAAGTAGCGTTAGATCCCTACCGTCTTTTCTCGCGTATGACCCAGGATATAGCATATGGCTACATAATATTTAGACACAGCTAGCACCAAACTATTCCTTCAATACTGTTCAGACTCTGGGGAGCTAGTAACAAGGGGGATGCCATCTTAGCGAGGATATGCAGATCCAAGTTTGGAAATGCTATCTTGGCGCAAAACTATCTCCCTTGATTGCTACTAGCTAAATTTTTACTTTTTCTAATCTCATACAAACGTACGAGACGCAAAGAACTAATTCAGTTCAAACCACATACCCCAGCACCACATAAACCACTGTAGCAACCCCTCCCGCAATCAAGGCATAAGGCAGTTGTGTCATCACATGAGACATATTATCACAGTCAGTAGCAGAGGCGGAGAGGACAGTAGCATCCCCATAAAAACAGGCATGCGAACCGAAAGATCCAGCACTGATTACCGCTCCTATAGCCAACCACATGTTGACATCCAGCTCCTGGGCAAGTGGGATGATAATAGGAAAGGATATGGCATATACCCCCCAGAAGGAACCCGTAGCAAAAGTTACGCCCGACAAAGCCACAAAGGCAATGGCAGGGAGCCATGCTTTGTTCATCCAGGGAGAAACGCTCTCTATTATGTATTGGGTAAGGCCTAACTGATCATTCACCTCTTTCAGTACAAAGGACATCACGATGATAGCCAAGGCATATAGCATATGTTTGAAGCCATCAAAAACATACTCCATGGCCTCAGAGAAATTCATGATCTTTCTCCAAATGTAAAGAGCAACTGTAAATACAGTCGCTACCATGA
>JBCDBC010000263.1:0-6656 GCA_039184535.1 Bacteroidota bacterium
CCAGGATCAGTCATCAGAAGTGGAAAATGGAAACTCCACCACTATTTTGAAGATGATGCCTATGAACTGTATGACCTGATGGCAGATCCTGGAGAATGGAAAAATCTGGCCAGAGAATACCCTGCCAAACTCAAAGAGCTACAAACTTCCATGGAGTATTATCGGCAGGAACTCCAGGCACCCATCCCATCTGTCCCTAATCCCGCCTACCAAGAGTAGGATTTCGTCCTGCTCGTCCCTATTCCTTCCCATTGGTACCATTCTTTTTTGGGAGAAAGGAGTCCGCCATACTTTTAGTCCAACACAATTCTAATCCTCATTCATATGGCACTCAATAAAACGGAACAACAACGCATCATTAGTAAGTATGGAACCTGGGCTATCGTAACAGGTGCCTCTTCCGGTTTAGGAAAAGCCCTTGCGGAAGAATTGGCAACTGCAGGCATGAACCTCATCCTGGTTGCCCGAAGGGAAGAGATCCTGAATGATATGGCCCAACAATTCAAAAGTCAGTTTGGAATCTCCACCGTTACGCTGTCTGCCGATTTATCAAGTACAGAAGGAGTGGCGGCAGTGAAAGACATTTCGAATAATCTGGATGTAGGGCTACTGGTAACGGCAGCAGGCTTTGGTACTTCAGGGAGATTTCTATCTGCCAACATGGAGGAAGAGCTAAGCATGCTCTCGGTTAACTGCAAATCTGTACTAATGCTGATCTACCATTTTGGTAATCAATTTAAAGCAGCCAAACATGGAGGGATCATTCTCTTCAGCTCTATCGTAGCCTTTCAGGGGGTCCCCTACTCTGCCCACTATGCCGCCACTAAGGCCTATATCCAAACCTTGGGAGAAGGACTGGCAGTAGAATGGAAAGGCTCAGGTGTAGACATACATATAGCTGCCCCTGGCCCTGTAAAAACAGGCTTTGGAGAAGTGGCCAATATGGACATGGAAAATGCGCAGGACCCAGCCGTACTGGCTCCTGAAATTCTCAAAGCACTGGGAAGAAAAACCATCAGTTTTCCAGGAGGTATCACTAAGTTGTTAACAGGTTCTCTTAGCCTTCTTCCTAGATGGGGAAAAGTACGGGTTATGAAACTAGTCATGAGTGGCATGACGAAGGCGGATCTGAGTCAATAGATCTACTAGTTTCCTTATTCGTAGATCCTCGTTAGCAGTTCGTATCAACAGAGATATTCTTTTGTCGAAAGTTCCCCCAAAAATGGTAGTCTAGAATTCAACATGTATCTATAATAGTTGAAGGATTGACCTATTTCTAAGAAGTTACATTCATCTGAAATAGTGCAAAGAATGGAGGATTTGAAGGTTTATTCAATCATCTTATAAACAAATTAAGATAACTGAATATTTGAATATGCCGTTCATCTTTCCTAAATTATGGTTTCGATTCTTTGACGTGTAGGCCAATCATGAAATTTTTAGTACTCGCAACATCACAAATCTAATTATGCAAGACTACTACTTAACCATCCAAAATTGGTTGGAAAAGGGTAAGGTTCTGCTGTTAACCACACTCATGATATTGTGTGTTACAGCTGGATATGCCCAAAACAGGACGGTCACCGGGACCGTTACCGGAGCAAATGGGGAACCTTTAGTCGGCGCTTCTGTGCTGGTAAAGGGGACACAACAAGGGGCTCTTACAAATAGCGACGGAGTATTCTCTGTAGAAGTAGGACCCAACGACAACACACTGGCAGTTTCCTATTTAGGGTTTGACACCCAGGAAATTTCGATCGACGGACAAAGCAATCTTTCTATTAACTTATCTGAAAACTCTTCTTACCTCGATGAGGTAGTCGTGGTGGCCTACGGAACTCAAAGGAAAGAGACTGTTACAGGAGCCGTAGCAGGGGTAAAAGGAGTAGATCTCGTAAAATCTCCTGCAGTTGACCTGTCAAACTCTCTAGCAGGTAGAATTCCCGGCTTGGTCGTTATCCAAACGAGTGGAGAACCAGGTTTTGATGGTGCTAGGGTTTCCATTCGAGGGGTTAATACACTAGGTAATAGTGAGCCACTAGTCGTAATAGATGGAATCCCAGACAGAGACGGGGGTCTTGGTAGACTAAGTCCACAAGAAATAGAATCCATCTCTGTTCTAAAAGATGCTTCAGCAGCTATTTATGGAGCTAGGGCGGCTAATGGAGCTATTCTGGTTACGACTAAACATGGAAAACCAGGTAAACCTTCCGTGACGTATGACCTAAATCTTGGTTGGTCGCAACCTACTGTAATACCAGAAATGTCTAATGCAGTAGAGTATGCCAACATCATGAATGAGCTGCCTATCTATCAATCTGTCCCTGTTGGAGAATGGGATGCAGCATGGCAAAGTATAAAAAGTACTGGAACTTACACTTCACCAACACCAGGCGTTCCGACTATTAATGCCAATTTCAGCCCTGAAGCTGTAAGATTACATGGAGAGGGATCTGATCCTTGGGGATATCCAGATACTGACTGGTTTGGAGATGCTTTAAAAACTTGGTCCCCTCAAAATAGACATAATCTTCAAATCAGTGGGGGAACTGATGATCTCCAATACTATGTTTCCCTAGGTTATTTGAACCAGGATGCCTTTTATCACGAATCTGCTACTTTTTACAAGCAATATAATGCTAGGGTAAATGTTGATGCCCGCGTAAATGACTATATAAAAACCCATATAGGCTTGTTGCTGAGAAGAGAAGATCGAAACCTACCAACAGTAAACTCAGGTGCTATTTTTAGAATGCTTATGCGTGGTAGACCTACCGAGCCTGAAGTGTGGCCTGATGGAAGACCAGGTCCAGATATAGAAAATGGTCAAAATCCATATGTAGTAACTACTAACGCTACTGGCTATGTTAGAGAGCCTTCTGACTATGTACAGACTAATGCTTCTGTAGAAATTACTAATCCGTGGGTTCCTGGGCTGAAGCTGACCCTACTAGGTTCAGTCGATACAAGAAAGGTGGAAAGAAAAACTTGGGAAACACCTTGGGAACTATATTTCTGGGATAGGGTTTCATTCGAGGCAGATGGAGTAACTCCATTACTTACTTCTGCTGTGAGATCTCCAATTAAAGATCCTAGGCTAACTCAAACCAATGGTTCTATCCTAAATACAAACTTGACAGCTATTTTTAGCTATGATAAGACCTTTGGGGAGGACCATACCATCAACTTATTGGCCGGTGTAACAAGAGAAGATTTCGAAGGAAGTGATTTCTTGGCTTTCAGAAGAAATTATATTTCTACTGCTGTTGACCAATTATTTGCTGGAGGATCTGAAGAACAGAATACAGGGGGAAGTGCTTATGAGAGGGCAAGACTGGGGTATTATGGACGTGCCCAGTATTCCTATAAAAATAAGTACTTAGCTGAATTTATTTGGCGATATGATGGTTCTTATATCTTCCCTGAATCTGATAGATTTGGATTCTTCCCAGGAATACTAGCTGGTTGGAATATCTCTAATGAGCCTTTCTTTAATGTCAAAGGCATTGACTACTTGAAGTTACGTGCTTCCTATGGTGAGATGGGAAATGACCAAGTATTTTTTAACGGCCAGCTCCAGGAGTACGCCTACCTTTCCACTTATGGCTTTGGCCAGTATCCGATAGGTGGAGTTGTTGTTACTACACTCCAAGAAACTATACTAGCTAACCCCAATTTTACCTGGGAAAGGGCTAAGAACACTAATGTAGGACTAGACATGACCCTTTTTAATGGTAGAATGGATGTCACCCTGGAATATTTCTATAATAAGCGAGATCAAATTTTGATTCAGGAAACTGGGTCGACTCCTGCCAGTTCAGGAATCAATAGTCTTCTCCCTCCAGTAAATGCTGGAGAGGTAGAAAATACTGGATTTGAATTTGGTGCTGTCTATAATGGAACTTTTGGAGATGAAGGTCGATTTAGAGTTGGTGTAAATGGAGGTCGTGCAATAAATGAAGTCATTTTCTTGGATGAAGTTCCTGGAATACCTGACTATCAGAAGCTTGAGGGCAAACCAATCGGCGCCTATTTAGTTTATGAATCAGATGGTGTATTTAGAAACCAGGAAGAAATTTCTGCTAATACCATAGATTATAGCGGTGTTACAGGACAACTACTGCCCGGAGATATGAAAATCAAAGACCTAAATGGTGATGGTGTTATTGATGCAGATGACCAGACTAGAATTAATAATAGTATTACACCTAATTTCAACTTTGGAGCAACTTTCAATCTAAGCTGGAAAGGTTTTGACTTCTCTGCACTATTACAAGGAGCGACAGGGGCTTTTGCAAGGTTCCAAACTGAATCAGGAGATATTGGAAACTTCCTGAAGTACAACCATGATAACAGATGGAGTATTGAAAATCCAAGTAGTGAGCATCCACGGCTGGCAAGTAGAGGGGATACTTACTATACAGGTGGAAATTTTGGAAACAATACATACTTCCTGTTCAGCAAAGATTACATCCGACTGAAAAACATGGAAATAGGATACTCATTACCTACGGATCTAGTTTCTAAGATTAACATCTCAAATGTGAGAATTTATGTTAATGGACTAAATCTGGTAACCTTTGCAGATCAGGATATATTTGATCCTGAAGTAGAGAACGGTAATGGACAATATTACCCACAGTCAAGGGTAATTAACACAGGACTCAGTGTAACTTTTTAACTACTCATAAACAATGAAGATGCTTAGACTTACAAGCATACTACTCGCAGGTCTCGTCATCATGACTTTTACGTCATGTAATGATGACTTCCTGAACACTCAACCGCTTGACAAAATTTCAAGTGAAGCCACCTGGGCCGACGGCCCCCTAGCAGAAGCTTTCGTATTTAATGTGTATTCATTCCTCGGTTACGGAGGATTTGAAGAACAGGGTCTTTCTTCTATTACAGATGAAGCTATGTTCACCCATGCAGGTAGAAATATCAACACCTTCACCGAAGGTTCTGAAACACCTACTAACCTTGCATGGACCAGCTCAACCTATAACTGGGATGATATGTACCTGGCCATCAGACAGGCCAATATTGCGATAGAAGAACTTCCTGCCTCTACTTTTTCAGATGATATACTGAGAGATAGATTATTGGGAGAATCTCTTTTCTTAAGAGCCTACTATTATCATCAGCTCTTAAGATACTATGGGGGTGTGCCTATCATTGACCGTACCTATGGTTTGGGAGAGGATTATTCTATTGCCAGAAATACCTTTGAGGAAACAGTTAACTTCATTGTAGGAGATCTAGATGAAGCCACTAGACTACTTACTGGAAAGGCTGAAGGTGCTGGTAGAGCTTCTAGGCTGAGTGCCATGGCACTGAAAGCAAGAGTGCTTCTATATGCAGCTTCTGATTTGCATGATGGAACTACAGCTAGTGCTAATTCTCAAACATTAGGATCTTTCTCCAATCTTGAGTTAGTAGCCTACACTTCTGGTGATCAGACTGCTCGTTGGAGAGCGGCTCAGACCGCTGCTAAGGCAGTGCTAGATGAAGGAGTAGGATACAAAATGGGATTAGCTTCTCCAGTATCTGCTGAAGAAGGAAAAATGAATTATGTTTCTATGGCCATGGGAGCTGGTAGTTCTGTGGGAGACCCAGCAGCGGCAGTTGAGCTTATTTTTCAACGCACTCATACGTCTCTCTTTACAGAGGAAAGTAACTGGCCGTTGGGAGGTATTCACTTCGGGGTAAATAATGGTCCTAATGGATATCACAACTGGGCAGGAAACACCCCCATCCAGCAGTTAGTAGATGATTATGAAATGATGGATGGTTCCAGCTTTGACTGGAATAATGCAGATCATGCAGCCCAGCCATTTGAAAATCGCGATCCACGTTTTTACGCTACTATCCTATATGATGGGGCGGACTGGAAGCCAAGACCTTCTGACGTAATCGGAATTGACCCTGTAAGCCAGATTCAGTCAGGTGCCTATGATGATGGAGCTGGTGGAATCATCAACGGAGTCGATACCCGTGAGTCTTCCATAGAAAACTGGAATGGTAGTAGAACCAGTTACTATGTACGTAAGTTCATAGATCCAGATCCAGCATTAGCTGACAACCGTTCTAACGCACAGGTAGTTCCATGGCCATTTATCAGATATACTGAGGCTGTGTTAAGCTATGCTGAAGCCAGCATTGAGCTAGGTGAAGAAGCGGAAGCAGTAGCATGGTTAAACCAGCTGAGATTCAGAGCAGGTATGCCTGCCATCACTGACTCAGGTAGTGATCTGGTAGAACGTTTGAGAAATGAGCGTAGAATAGAATTGGCTTATGAGGAACACAGATATCATGATGCCAGAAGATGGATGATAGCTGAGAATACGCTCGGAACTATAATCCAAGCATTAGATGTAAAAGCTACTTTGAAGCCTGGTGCTACCCCAGCTGTACCTTATAAATATGATCCAGAGGTGTATGATTATACATATACCCCTGTATCAAATACAGAGACTGAAACCCGTACCTGGGTGGATAAAATGTATTATAGGCCTATAGCCAGAAACGAGATCAACAGAAATAGTCTACTGATCCAAAACCCTGGATACTAGGAATTATCCACATACACTGATCAAGAAAATCTACTCCTTTTGTTAAGGGGTAGATTTTCTTAATTTAACATATATGACTAC
>JBCDBC010000264.1:0-6629 GCA_039184535.1 Bacteroidota bacterium
ATTTTAGCATGCGGTATGGAGTCCTTTCAGTAAAGGCTCTTGTGGAATTAGCCATTACTCATGAGATACCGTCCCTGGCACTGACGGATATTCATAATGTATCAGCCTGTTTCGATTTTATAAAAAGATGTAGAAGAAATGGAATTCATCCTGTTGTAGGTATGGAGTTTCGAGTAAACGATAAGTTGCTATATATAGCTCTTGCCAGAAACCAGGCAGGCTTCCAGGAAATCAATGCCTTCTATTCCCAATATGCCCATATAGGTGAACCTTTCCCCGAGATAGCTCCCCTATGGAATAATGTGTATGTCATTTATCCATGGAATAGACGGGATCGCTCTACCTTGTCTGAACATGAATACCTTGGAATTAGGCACACAGAACTTAATCAGCTAGTACGTTCTCGCTATCACCACAGGCAGGATAAGTTGGTCATTCTCCAACCTATCACCTTTCTGAATAAACGTGGCTTTAATCAGCATCGCCTAATGCGGGCTATAGACCACAACATAGTCTTATCTAAACTTTCTCACAGTCAACAGGCAAACGAAGGAGAAGCCTTTCTATCACCTGAAAAGCTTAGAAAAGCTTATGAAGGTTTTCCGCAAATCATCAATAACACAGAAAAACTACTAGCTTCCTGCCAGTTTGAATTTTCCTTTGAAGGTTCTCATACCCGACAAACCTATACAGGTGATAAATATGGAGACATTGTCCTTCTGGAACAACTAGCCATGGAAGGCATGGAAAAGCGCTATGGTCTCCATAATACAGAAGCAGCCAAACGTCTGGAACGAGAGCTTCAGATCATAGACAAGCTCAACTTTAACGCTTACTTTCTTATTACCTGGGACTTTGTGAAGTATAGCCAGCATAGAGGGTTCTTCCACGTAGGTCGAGGGTCAGGTGCTAATAGCCTGGTAGCCTACTGTCTGGGCATTACAGATGTAGATCCCCTGGCATTGAACCTTTACTTTGAGCGTTTCCTGAATCCAAAGCGAACCTCTCCACCGGATTTCGATATAGACTATTCATGGAAAGAACGAGATGAAGTCATCCGATATGTATTAAAACGCTATAGGGAAAGCCATACAGCCATGATAGCTACCTACAGTACTTTTAAAGAAAGAGCTGCCATTAGAGAACTGGGAAAAGTATTTGGCCTTCCTAAAGGAGAAATAGATAAGCTGGTAGGAAGTCACCAACACCCTCCTGCGGATTTATCAAAAGTAGAAAAACAACTACTACACTATGCTCGTCTTATGAAGGGATTTCCCAGTCATTTTTCAGTCCATGCAGGGGGAGTTCTTATTTCCGAGTCCCCTATACACGCATTTAGTCCCACGGAAATTCCCCCTAAAGGATTTCCCATTACTCAATTTGATATGTATACGGCAGAGGAGATAGGCCTACATAAATTTGATATCCTCAGCCAACGTGGATTAGGACACATCAAGTCTACCGTTGATATTATCTATGAAAATCACGGAAAGTCTGTAGACATACATCAAATCTCCACCTTTACAAGGGATACAAAATCCCAACAAATGCTTGCCCACGGGCAAACTATGGGCTGTTTCTACATAGAATCTCCTGCTATGCGAGGCTTACTCAAAAAGCTTAGCTGCGATAATTATCCTACACTAGTAGCAGCTAGTTCAGTCATTAGGCCAGGAGTGGCACGCTCTGGTATGATGCAGGAATTTATCAGGAGACATAATGGTACACCTTTTAGCTATCCACATCCAAAGGTCCAGGAATTATTGGATGATACTTATGGCATCATGATTTATCAAGAAGATGTACTTAAAATGGTTCATGGGTACGCGGGGCTTTCTTTGGCAGAAGCAGACCTCTTGAGACGCGCCATGAGTGGTAAGTCCAGAGATAATCAAGAGTTCCACATCATTAGAGAAAAGTTTCTCCTGGCTGCTACTGAGAAAGGATATGAGGCAACCCTCAACCAAGAAATATGGCGCCAAATAGAGAGCTTCGCAGGCTATTCTTTTTCTAAGGCACATTCTGCTAGTTTTGCTGCAGAGAGTTTCCAAAGCCTTTATCTTAAAGCGCATTTTCCACTGGAGTTTATAGTGGGTGTCATTAATAATTTTGGGGGCTTTTATGATACAGAAATCTATTTACATGAAGCCCGGATGTATGGAGCTACCGTTCATCCACCCTGCATAAATACCAGTACCTATCTCACACGTATCATTGGCGATGATATCTACTTGGGCTTTATCCATCTGAAAGATTTACAGAAGAAATTAGCAGAAGAGATAGAGGTAGAGAGAGTACGGCGCGGACCTTTTACTGACATGGCAGATTTTACAAGAAGGGTGAACATTAGTGTAGAGCAGATGACTATTCTCATTCGGATAGGCGCACTTAGATTTACAGCTAGCACTAAGCCCGCTTTACTATGGGAAATGCACTTGTATGCAAAACGCACTTTTCAACAGCAAGCAGATATCCTTTTCCCTCCCGACAAACCCGATTTTTCTCTACCAGATCTAGAGACTTCTTCCCTAGAAGATGCCTATGATGAAATGGAATTATTAGGATTCCCACTTGCTTCTCCCTTTTCTTTATTGGGCATCTTACCGGAAGAAATAAACTTAGTGGTAACTAAGAACTTCCCACGGCATGAAGGGCAAATCGTGCACATACTCGGCTACTATGTGTGTGTGAAAACCACCCGTACCATTAAGGGAGATATGATGCAGTTTGCCAATATGTTAGATAGTGAAGGACAAATGTTTGACTGCACCCGCTTCCCTAATGTGGTGAAGAAATACCCTTTTATAGATAGAGGTATTTATCTCATTTCTGGTAAAGTGGTCAATGAGTTTGGGCATTTTACGTTAGAAATGACGAAAATGACTAAACTATTATACCTGAAAGATCCTAGGATACAGGAAGAAAATAGACCGTTGAGGGGAGGGATCATACAAACTACGCCCTAGCTGCCTTTGTACTTTTAGAAATCTTCATACTCTTTCACATGATGAGGAAATTCTTCTCCATAGAAAGGGTAGTCTATTCCTTCTATGTAGACTTCAAACTCTTCAGCATCCATTCCAGATATTTGGTTCCCCTCACCTTGAACGCTTATTCCGTCAGGCGATATGATCTGAAGCTGCTTGATGGTTCTGGTGGAAATAAACCTATCTTCAGGAAAATCCCCCGCTAAATCAATCCCTTTCTCTTTGCAATATGATTTTATGAAAGCGTAGTTCACAGAATTAGCTCCGTCTACGATCTTTCCCCAAACTGTTCCCATGGGAGGATCCGCCTTCTCTAGCTGAGTAGTACCTATGACTTTACCATCAAGCAAGATTTGATATATTTTTTTCATTATAGTTTATGTTAACTCGAATTTCACATTTGGGATGGCCGCCTCACCACCGATGGTGGGGGGAATACGGCGTTGCATTGGTGAGGCAAAGCGTTTTTGCTAGGACGAGCCAAAATGAAGGCACAGGGCTGATATGGAAGGCACAGGGAGGGAGTGGATTGCCCGCGGCAGGCGTCGTAACACTGGCTATCAAGTAGATCTAAATAATTCTCAGCCTGCAAAAGCCTTAGTTAACCTCACTTCCCCTTCGGTAAGCAATCTTCTCTTGTGAGAATAGAAGCTTGCTGATGAAGCCTGGCCTTGTTCACGTATCTGTCTGCCAATACTTTGATATGTGCGATCTGCTCGGGTGATGCAACTTTCAGCTTTTTGGCGGGGACACCTGCGTAAATGTAGCCTGATTCCAGTTTGGTTCTCTCAGGAATCAATGCACCTGCAGCTATAATGGTGTGAGAAGGGACATAGACCTCATCCAGAATGATGGAGCTCATCCCTATCAGCACCTCATCTTCTATGGTACATCCATGCAACATAGCCTGATGGCCTATGACCACTCTGTTTCCTATGTGAGTTTGGGTTCTATATTCTGAGCAGTGAATGACTACGCTATCTTGCACATTGGTTTCTTCTCCTATAAAGAGTCCGCCTACATCTCCTCTGATGACAGCCTGGTACCACACACTACTTCTGGCGCCTATGCTTACTTCTCCTATCACAGTAGCATTCTCTGCGATAAATACGTCATCAGCTATGCTCGGGATAAAATTCTCAAATGACTTAATCATAGGGGGACTAGTTAACGGATACCACTGAATTATAGAATACCAATGCTTCCTGAGTTTCTTCCTGATTAATAGGAGCGTTTATTTTCACCTTCCCTGTTCCGTCCAGCAGAGTACACATAATTTCTCCTGACAGGTTTTTCTTATCATTCTTCATGCGGGAGAATACGTCCTCAAAAATACTCTCCTCCACTACTGGTAGCTGGTAGTAGGTATTAATATAGCTGGTAATCTCATTTAGCTCTGGTTGAGATAACAGGCCTCTCTTATGAGAAATAAATGATTCAGCTATCATACCTGTAGCTACGGCTTCTCCATGAAGCAGCAACGGACCATTCTCCAGATGATAGCTTTCTATGGCATGCCCTATGGTATGCCCAAAGTTCAGCGCTTTCCTGATTCCATTCTCAAAGGGATCTTCCTCCACAATCCGAGACTTTACCTTAACTGAATGCTGAATGATGGACGCCGTATCTGTTTCCAGAGGAGACACTTTCTTTAAAGAATGCCAGGCTTCTCCATCAGCTATTAGATGATGCTTAATTACCTCTGCGAAGCCGGAAAGAAACTGTCTTTCAGAAAGGGTCTTCAAAAACGGGGGATGAATATACACGCCTATAGGATCCAGAAATAAGCCTATATGATTTTTAAAGCCCTGAAAGTCTATCCCTAGTTTACTTCCCACGCTGGAATCTACCTGTGAAAGTAAGGTGGTGGGTAGCTGCACGAACCTGATCCCCCGCTTATAGGTTCCGGCTACAAATCCTCCCATGTCCCCTATCACGCCTCCACCCAGATTTACCAGAACTCCTTTTCGGTCGAACTGCTCCCTTGTCATGGCTTCCCAAATCAGCTTACAGGTATCCAGGGTTTTAAATTCTTCTCCTGGCGTAATCACACAGATAGTATGGTCAGGTAAATAAGGCTGGATGAGCGGATAGCAATCATCCAGCGTGTGATCATCTACCAGAACCATCACCTTACTGGCATCTGTAATGGCTTCTTGAAAGGCCGTTAATGCGGAATCACCAATTTCTATGGGATAGGAATGCATGGAGAATAGGATTATTAGGTTAACTTTTTATTACACCTTCCCAGACAAGTTGGGGGAGAGAGTGACTTTATGTATTTTACTCACTCACAATATTAATTAGAACTTTAAATAATCAATACTATGTCCGGACTTTTAGACGACCTAATGGGTCAAATTGGAGGAGCAGGAATGCAAAACCTGAGTCAGCAATTAGGCCTTAACGAACAGCAAACCGCCTCAGCTGTATCAGCAGCACTTCCCGTACTGCTAGGGGCCATGGCCAAGAAAACTGAAACTGCTGACGGAGCCAATCAACTGGCCCAAGCCGTAACTGATGATGATGGAGGAATTTTAGATGACGTAGTAGGATTTCTAGGAAGCAGTAATAACAGAAATGGTGCTGATATCCTTTCCAGCCTCTTAGGAGGTAAGCAAACTAATGTTGAGAGTGGAATCAGTAAGGCTACTGGCCTTGACCTGGGACAGTCTATGTCTCTTCTGCAGAACCTGGCCCCTATCCTAATGGGATTCTTGGGTAAGAAGCAAAGCCAGGAAGGGTTTGATGCCAGCGTCCTTACTAATATCCTAGCCGGAGCCGTATCTCAGAAGAGTGGATCTGGTGGAGGTTCCATCATGGACATCGCCGGAGCATTTCTAGATCAGGACGGAGACGGAAGCGCCATTGATGATATTGGAGGACTATTAGGTGGTTTCCTAAAATAAAACACACATACAGATGCAATTCTATAGCCGGGGTGTGCATACATCCCGGTTTTTTTATGGGATTCCTTCTTATCTTTGTAAAAAGATTAACACCCACCTATGCTAAGGTTAAAAATGAAGACAGACCCGCTCTGGGTTAAGCATATAGCAGAAAGAAATATTGAGGAAATTCTGACAGATCATGCCTACTGCGAGCAGAAGGCAGCCAGTACAGCTATCTCTCTCATTGTTCAGTATCCTGAACACGAGGAGCTGGTAGAAAAAATGAGTGATCTGGCACAAGAAGAGATGGGTCATTTTAGGATGGTTCATAAGCATATCATGAAAAGAGGCTATAAGCTAGGAAGGGAAAGAAAGGATAGCTATGTAAACGAACTGATGAAGTTCATCAAGGTGAAAGGTAAAGGGCGAGAGGAAAACCTAGCAGATAAACTCCTATTTGCGGCTATGATAGAAGCCAGAAGTTGCGAGCGATTCAAGGTACTTTCTGAGAATATAGATGATCAGGACCTGGCTACCTTCTACCATAAGTTAATGATTTCTGAAGCCAGACATTACACCATGTTCATCAAGCTGGCAAAAGCGCTTTGTCCCAATGTAGATATAGATAGCAGATGGGAAGAGTTTCTTACCTATGAGGGAGAGGTGATTAGCCGCTACGGGAAGAAAGAGGCCATCCACGGATAAGGTTAACTCATACAGATTAGGGAGAAATCTTACAAATAAATCACTC
>JBCDBC010000265.1:0-6627 GCA_039184535.1 Bacteroidota bacterium
AAAAAAGAAGAGAAACTGTGGAAAAACTAATTCAATTATTTAAAACTAAGGGTAAGATCATTATTTATGGACAATGTGGATCATCCATAAAGAAAATAAACAATTCTTGTAATCAGTTAACGCGATAACGATGCTGTAATAAATAGGGTAGATTGAGGAGGGTGAGTTGTCAGAAAAATAAAATTGGTGGCTGAAGGCGGCGTCTTCCGGAGAAAAAGAGAGATGACTTACAGCCTGAAAGAAAGAAGCCCCGAGAAAAGTCTCCCCAGGGCCATATATTATATCTGACGGATTTAGAGTGTATCCAAAACTTTACAGACATCTCTCACGTGCTCTGCAGACTTGTTGAGTAATGCCATTTCAGAATCATCCAGTTTTAGTTCTATGATTTCCTCAATTCCATTTCTACCCAGTTTCACAGGAACACCCAGATAGAGGTCATTGATACCGTATTCACCGGTAAGTCTGGCACAAACAGGGAAAATACGCTTAGAGTCTCTTACAATGGCTTCTACCATCTGAGCTGCAGAAGCACCAGGAGCATACCATCCACTGGTTCCTAGCAGATTTACTATTTCTCCCCCACCTTTTTTCGTTCTCTGTACAATTCTGTTAATGGTATCCATATCCAGTAACTCTGTAACCGGAATACCAGCTACTGTGGTATATCTTGGTAGAGGTACCATGGAATCACCATGTCCCCCCATTAATACGGCCTGAATATCTTTAGGAGAAACGTCTAACTCCATGGCTAAAAACGACCTGTATCTCGCCGTATCAAGGATTCCAGCCATTCCCATTACCTTTGTAGCAGGCTTATTAGCTGTCAGGTATGCCTGATAGGTCATGACATCCAGCGGGTTTGATACTACGATAAGAATAGCGTCTGGAGAATGTGCGACTATGTTTTCAGTTACGTGCTTGACAATTTTAGCATTGGTAGCTATCAGGTCATCACGACTCATACCAGGTTTACGGGGAATACCAGAGGTAATGACTACAACATCTGAGCCGGCAGTTTTTGAATAATCATTGGTACTTCCTGTAATACGAGTATCAAAATAGTTAACTGGAGAGGTTTCCCACATGTCAAGAGCTTTCCCTTCCGCAAAGTTCTCTTTAATGTCCAGCATGACCACTTCATTAGTGATATCCATCCTGGCAACACACTCTGCACAAGTAGCTCCCACATTACCTGCTCCAACTACAGTTACTTTTCCCATTGTTGTAAATTTGTATTTAGGGGTTAAAATATAAAGGGGTGTTTTCCGTTCGTAAAAATAGGTTTAGCTTACTCTAAATCCAACATTATGAAGGGTTAGGATCAACAGATTTTGAATAGTTGACAATAATTGTTGGGGTTTGGGGTTAACTTAAAGACTATTAATCATTTAGTTTTTGAACCTTACATAATGTGAAGTTAATATTTGTGTAAGGGTTTTTTCTCGGCAAGATTAATTCATAGATTTCGGAATACGTCCTTTAAAACCTTTTCTTTTAATCGAATTATATAATATCAGATGAGAAAGTTGATTGTACCGCTAACACTGTTGTTTGCACTTATCCTCATCAACTCTGCTCTGCACGCTCAGGTTTCCAAAGAAGAAGAGAAGTTTTGGCAGGAGAAAGCCAAAATGTATAAAAAGCGTCCTCTATCTCTCAAAGCGGAATTTGAGAATTATCAAAATCAGATAAAGGATCTTAAAAAGCGCAACAAAGAGTTAATGCAAAGAAGGGGAGACAGTCAAGCTGAAAATGAAGCTTTGATTGACAGCCTTCGCTGGGCATTAATCCAGGCTGAGGGTGAGCTACAAGCCCAAAGCAAGAAATATGATAAGATGGAAGCAGCCTTTGCCTCCACCAAAACCACCAGCGAGATGGGTATTAGAACTGGTTTAGTATATCGTATCCAGATCGGTGCATTTGTTTTCTATGAAGTGGAAAATAAACCTGAGCAAGGTTCTGACTTCCACGAAGAGAAAGCAGACGGATTTAACAAATATGTAATTGGGGGCTTCAGAACCATGGATGATGCTGACTCCTTTAAGAATGAAGTGAAAAAGATGGGAGTCAAAGATGCCTGGGTTGTTCCTTACATAGACGGGATCCGTGTAACTATGACTGAGGCTGAACAGTACGAGCAGAATCAGGCTAGTTCCTACATGCTGGGCAACTAATCCACATAGTCTTTCCTTTCTGAAAGCTCTTATTTCCATCGGGAAAAGTGGAGCTTCAGACCTTTAAATCCTGGTTTCAGGCAAAAAAACCTGAACTTATAAATCATTTTTTGCTATTTTCCAGTATACAATAGAAACTGTGGTCTGGAATGAATAAAATTTTTTACGCACTTTCACTCTTGCTTCTTCTCACTTTTTCATTATCGGCCCATGATACTGATCCACTCACTCATGATCCTATAGATAAGTCATTACTACGATCTATTAGGGTGTACCCTAATCCAGCTACCACCACAGCTACTATTGATCTAAGCGAGCTTGAGAATGCAGAAGTGTCTATCATTCTGATGAATGCAGTTTTTCAGGAGGTGCAAAAAGTAGAGTATCAGGATACGGAGTTTGTAGAAATAGACCTGACGGACCTCGCTCCTGGTGTTTACTACCTAAGATTTAAATCAGAGAGTGGTGCTCACGTGAAAAGGTTAATAAAGGTCTGATACTTTATCCGGCCTAAAGTATAAAACCCGATGAAGTCCGAACTTCATCGGGTTTCTTCTTTTAGTTAGGTAAGCTTAGCTCATCTCTAAGGTAACTATCTCCCGGATCATTACGTGTCCAGTAATCTATCATCCTTCCGGTTTTTCTGCTAGCTATGGTCTGCTGACCTGAAGGCAGGGTTTCTGTCCATCCCACGATCCTGTAAGGGAATGAAGCATCAAAACTGATAGCCAGTGTCCTTCCGGAAGAATATACGACAGAATATTCTCTGAGGCCCTCTTCATTAGCCTCAGTGAGCCTTAAGTCCGCCCTTACAGGACTGATTCTCTTGTGCCGTAACCTGGAATCAAAAGCTCCGGGGATGATGGACTGCGTTCCAACAGGTAGTAAGGCTGGATCCAGTCTGATGAGGTTCCAGATCTCATCTTCAAGTAGGTTTATGTCTATTTCTCGCTGGCTATCTCCTTCAAACTCAAAGTAAGAATACTCCTTAAGAGAATAGGCCTCCTCTTTCAAGTTCAGTTGAGAGTAGACATGTCCGCACCATTCCTGGATACTGGAACTGGTTTTTAGGCTGTGGGGCTGGTACCCTCTTTCTACCGGGGTAAAAGCAGAGAGCATCATGGAATAAGGATAGATACCCGTATTAAACTTTTTGACCATGTTTAGCTTCATGACAGAAGTTTTATCACTTCCTGCTGCCAGCGGATAGTCTAGTTTGACCTGCTTACTGAGAGAAAAGTCCTCGGCTACAAAAATCATGACTGCATGTCCCTGATGGATGTCCCCATAGCGGGATTGCTGTAAGTCAAAACTGGCTACTTCAGCCTCTCCACTGAACCAAAACTTTTTGAACTCCTCAGAGGGTTGCCACACTTCCTGAGAAAGATCTGGCTGCTTGGGAGCATAGGAATTCACCTGATTACAAGCGTAGTGAGTGAAAGCCAGTATAGTCAGAATGAAGGGGATATGTATCTTTTTCATGTGTATATGAGATTAACAGCTTTTGATTCCATTTCTGCAAGTAGAAAAGGAGTTATATCTGAAGACTAGTGGTGAAAGAAAATGTTCGTTTATGAGGCTTCATATGAGAATTATCATGTTATTAAGTATCCTTTTTCATTTTTGAAAAAATTCCATTCTCAAGTTTTTTAGAAAAGTGGATCAAAATTCACTTTTCACCTAAAACAAAAGCATACTATGAAAGGAATGGTATTTACGGAGTTTCTGGAAATGGTAGAAGATAAGTTTGGCTTTGACGTGGCTGATAAGATAGTCTCAGACGCTGATCTTCCTTCTGGCGGAGTATACACAGGGGTAGGAACTTACGACCACGGAGAAATGGTAGCCTTGGTAGTAAATCTGGGAAAAGAAACTAACACAGAAATTCCAGTATTACTGAATGTATTCGGTAGCCACCTGTTCGGGCAGTTTACAAAAGGATATCAAAACTTCTTTGAAGATGTGGATGATGCCTTGGATTTCCTGGAAGGGATAGAAGATTACATCCACGTGGAAGTAAAAAAACTATATCCAAAAGCAGAACTTCCCAAGTTCGATATTGAGCGTATTGATAAGGATACCTTAAAGATGCATTACACTTCCGCCAGGAAAATGGGAGATCTGGCTCAGGGGCTGCTGGAAGGAGCTATCAACTATTTTAAAGAAGAAATTCGCATTCACAGAGAGGATGTGTCAGAGGACGGAGGGGACATAGTTTTTACGCTAACCAGAGTAGTCTAAGAAAAGAGTTGGGTAAGAATGAGTACTGAAGATTCACTAAAGCGGATCATAAAAAGAGAGAGACAAGCTCGTAAGGCTGCGGAAACTGTTATTGAACAGAAAGCCCTGGAATTGTATCATCTCAACCAAAACTTGGTGAATCTCAACGGATCTCTTGAAGAGAAAATTCTAGAGAGGACAAAAGAAATAGAAGATTCTAAACAGGAACTGATAGTAGCTAAGGAAGCTGCTGAATCTGCTACCAAAGCAAAATCTGAGTTCTTGTCTAATATGAGCCACGAACTCAGAACTCCCATGAATGCTGTAGTGGGCATTACAAACCTACTACTGAGCGGAGATCCTAGGTCAGATCAGCAGGAGTACCTGAAAACCCTTCTGGCATCCGCTGAACAACTCTTAGGACTGATTAATGACATCCTGGACTTCTCCAAGATAGAAACCGGTGCCATTTCCTTTGAATCTATAGACTTTAACCTGGCCCAACTTCTGGACGACGTGGAGCGAGTGATGAAGTTTAAAGCGGAGGAAAAAGAACTTAACCTTTCCTTCTCTGTGGATAAGGGAACTCCTACCTGGCTAAAAGGAGATTACTTCAGGCTCAAGCAGGTATTCATTAACCTGATAGGGAATGCGGTAAAATTTACAGATAAAGGAGGTGTTAAGGTATTAGCTGCACCTGAGTTTCCAGACTCTCTCTCAAATGATCCTATTTCTATCAAGTTTCAAGTAATTGATACAGGAGTAGGGATAGCGAAGGATAAGCTGGGAACCATCTTTGAGCAATTCTCACAAGAGAATGAGTCCATTACCAGAAAGTTTGGGGGAACCGGTCTGGGCTTGAGTATTACCCAGCAGCTCATTGTGATGCAAGGAGGAAAAATCTGGGTTGAAAGTGAGCTGGGAAAGGGATCTACCTTTTTGTTCACCTTGCCCTTCGTAACAGGAAAACCTAAAGAGGCTGAAAAGAAAGAAGCCATCAAGGAGAGTGGGGCTGCAGATACCCTGAAAGGGCTAAGAGTCCTCGTAGCTGAGGATAACAAAATCAACCGTTTTGTGATCTCTAAGTTTATGGATACCTGGCAGATAGACTATGAGTTAGCTGAGAATGGCAAAATAGCCGTTGAGAAAATTTCTGATGGTATTTTCGATCTGGTACTAATGGACCTACAGATGCCTGAAATGGATGGCCTGGAAGCCACCAGACAGATCAGAGCAATAAGTGAACCTTATTTCCAACAGCTCCCCATTATTGCGCTCACTGCCTCTGTGGTTCAAGACGTAAAAGAACAGGCTATCAATGCCGGTATGAATGACTTTGCCACTAAACCATTTATCCCGGCAGAACTAAGTAAAATTATTCAGAAGTATGCCCCAAGTACTACAGAATAGGGCTATTTAGAGATTCCCGCCAAAGTTTTCTCCCAAAGAGGTCACGTTTTTTCGTCCATTGGGTTATATATTCAGGTAGACTGGATTATACTACGTTTTCCTGTCTATTGGGATTAATTGACTAATTTCTGGCATAAAATAACCTAAAAAATGAAAAATCAGAGATCTTTAACCTTCTTCGTTCCTCGCTCAGATTTTGAAAATGGCCCTCTTGACTTCTCCCAGAAGTTATATGATGAAGTGGGTGAAGATACAGTAGAAGAAATAAAATATATGATGCAATCTCCAGCCCAAGATGGCTTGTATATAAGCTTAGTTTATCTGGCTAAAAGAGATATGGAGAAGGGCATTTTAGGATTCAAGGGAAACTAAGAGCAGATTATAAATGTTTGCTCTCCTAATCACAATAACAAAATATTCTTACCTTATTTGTTGAGTAAAACACTCTCTTTTTGAGACTTTTACAAGAAGTCTTTTAGGCTGTTTATTAGGCGCTTTATGGTCGGCTGACAATTAATAGACCAATTATTACAGTTTGCCTGCCAAAACCTGCTGTTAAGCTTTTCTTCCAAGAAAATCAACTTGTAGATATTATTTTTATCATCAAATACATAGTCTGATTCTACGTTAACAGGTATGTATAATGATCTGATAATGAATCATTATTTGTTGATTGTTAACTGGAAAGTCCAACAGAACAAATTCTTGAAATAAATATCAATCTGATTTATTTGTTTTTAGAATTATATGTATTTCTGATTTTTCTTAGTTCTTTTCAGTCTCTGAGTTAACAGTGGGGGAAATAATAAATTCAAATTGT
>JBCDBC010000266.1:0-6623 GCA_039184535.1 Bacteroidota bacterium
CCAAAGCAGATATTTCCCCAAACTACTCCCTCTGCATAGAGAGGAGAGTCTGTTCCCGGTGCCTGCATAATATCATTGGCTACCATGGTGGTAAAGTAGAACCACATGAGGAATAGGCCTATCCAGGTAAAAAACTGGACCATGGCTAGCTGATACATGACCCTGGGACCGTTAAAAATATTGGAGAATATTTCATTAAATGCATGGAGAAAGCCTTTACTTTCTTCCTTCATTTTTAGGAAGGATTCCATATCTTCTGGTGGGTACTCTTTGGTACGAGAGATAGTCCACATTACTGCCCCAAAAAGAAATACTGCACCTATAGCAAAGGCAATTTTCAGGTAGGTAGGTACTCCTTCAGCTCCTCCGCTACTAGCAAAGCCAAAAACATCTACCAATAGCCAGGGGAAGACAGCCGCCAATACAGCTCCTATCCCTATGAAGAAGCTCTGCATGGTGAATCCACGGGTAAGCTGTTTCTCAGGAAGAAGATCTGCTACAAAAGCGCGGAACGGCTCCATGCTGATATTGATAGAGGCATCCAGAATCCAGAGAAGGCCTGCTGCCATCCAGATAGCAGAAGAGTGTGGCATGAGTATCAGCGCAATAGAAGCCAGGATGGCTCCTGTCATGAAGTAAGGCTTTCTTCTACCCACCTTATTCCAAGTTCTGTCGCTCAGGTAGCCTACTATAGGCTGTACGAGAAGGCCTGTCAAAGGAGCGGCCAGCCAAAGAAGGGGAATTTCCTCAGGTGAAGCGCCAAGGTATTCATAGATGGCACTCATGTTTCCTAGTTGGAGTGCCCAGCCGAACTGTATTCCTAAAAATCCGAAACTCATGTTCCAGATCTGCCAAAAGGAGAGTGATGGTTTCTGTGATGTCATAAGTAGTAGTTGTAGTCCTTAGCCAGCAGTAAGCCAGCATACTTGAGAAGGAAATTATACAATTTTTGTGATATGTAGAAAGGAACCCCTATTCTATGTCCAGATTGTACTTTTTGAGAAGGCCAGAAAGGTTGGTGCCGGAAAAACGTGCTTTCTTGAGAATATTATTCTCCGGATCTATGATGAAGTTACTGGCTGTACGGAAGTCTGCTTTTTCCAGATTGGTCTGTTCAAAAATGGTTCGGTGGAGTTCGCAGTTAGAAAATGTGGCTTGACTTAAGCTGGCTTGGGTGAAGTCAGCTTCCTTGAGTGAGCAATCTGTAAAGGGGGTGTGAGGCATTTGCTTACCAGTGAAATTGGCATAATCCAACTGGCATTTCTCAAAGTAGACAGAAAAGAGAAAATCCTTGGTAGTACTAAAGTCTATGCCCAGGAGTTTGCAGCTCCTAAATGCCACGTCTCGAAAATCAGCATCCCTGATATCTGCATTACTCAGATCGCATTCATCAAAGGTGCATTCCCAAAAGGCTATTTCTGATAAGTCTAGCTGCTTGAAGTCGCATGCCTGAAAGGCGCAATATTCATATTTGCCAGGTTCTAGCTCAGCTAGGCCTTGGTAGATTACATCAGAAAAATAGGGCATGGACATGCCCTAAAATAGAAAATTCTCTACAATGAATTCCCTAAAATTCCTTTGAAGGCTTTTTCTTTATTTCCCAAGTAAAGTCTGATTACATACATGCCTGATGGTAGGTCTCTGGTTTCCAGAGATAGATCAGTGGCATCCAACTCATAGGACTGTTTTCTTATCAGTCTGCCTTGAAGGTCCAGTACATGTATCTCTTTCCTGTTAGGCTGCCCATTAGAAGAATTATCAGAAAGGAGACGGATGTTCAAGCCTTCCTGAGTGGCATCAAATAGCACAGTCGGAAAGGCGCAATCATCTAATTTCTTCCTAAGTCTACTTACCCGAATGCTTTCTATATTCTCGTTAGAAGTAATATAACCTTCCACCTGATTATCCTTAATCTCTAGAATAGCATTGCTACAAATGGGTAGAAAGTAATCACCAGATTCTACCGGAGGACTTACTACTATTTCTGGATCAAGCTGGTATAAGGCTAAGATTAGTCTGGTACCCGCTTCATATCCGCCTACATAGGGTCCACAAGTAAGTCCGGTGAGATCACCCCATACGGTAATGGTTTCAGGAAGTTCATTGCCGCTCCATTTCTCTTCCACTCTGACCTTCATTCCATTTTCAGAAAATATGTTTTCTACCTGAACTACAGCTACGGCAAAGGAACTTCCCGCATTCTCACAAAAAGAAGTTAGGAGGCAAGAACAAGCCCATGAATACACTGTCCACAACATTAACACCCCCAGCAAAATATAGGTACGCATAGCCTTTTTCTTTTATGACGAAGGGCGTTCCCTTTTCGCTGCAAGCTTTATTGAAAGTCCTTGGAGAATTATCAATAAATACTACTCTGCCACTTTAAAGATAAATATCCCAAGACAGGAGTCTTGAACCATTTTTCTGAACAAGCAGGAGCTTGTTCAGCGCGCATTTGAGGGTTGACAAGCTCCTGCTTGCCAACTGAATGGTTGTGGACTCCTGTCCGCTGGATGATAGTAACATTCTACTGATCAAATGGCCTAATCAATGCATCCAGTAAGCTGGCTAGTTCTCTACGAGTAACAGGCTTATCCAGTGATACATCTTTGGTGAAAAAATCTTCACCTACAGCATTATTCAAGTAGGTTCTGGCCGCTTCTATCTCCATGGAAGTTGCATCTTCCTGGATTAACTTATTCAGGTCGAGAATTAGCTGTGAAGTGGTTAATGTTTCCGTTGTGAGGGGGATATCTGGGGAACCAGCATTGAGGTAAGGAGCTGCTCTCTCCAATATGCTTAGGTAGGCTTTATCTCTCCTCATCACGCTATCTGGGTAAAACCATGTTTGATTAGCCCATTTATAGGGGACGCCATGACCACGCATAATACCCGCAGTGCCTATGCGCTGGATGGCTGCAAAATCTTCCTCTTCAGGATTGATATCCAGGTAGGGGAGCAGCCAGCAGTTGGCTTCCAGTAAGGAAGACTGAAGGACACTGACAGCTAGTTCACCAGGTTCCGTGCCTTGATCTACACAGAGAGCAGCAGCAGCTCCTGCCGCCTGTCCGATAAGCATGACTGCAGGTTGTAGTCTGCTAGCCCCATTCACCAGATGGGTAACAGAAATACTCTTCTCAGCTATGATCATCCCATCCACCTCTGAAGGCACCAGTGAACCCCAGGGAATGGAGAAAGAGGGAATTGGGGGATAGGATTCTGGTGGCGCATTCGGGTTTTTGTCGTGGTGGTGATCCAAGGGATAATCTCCTACAGCTATGGCCTGCTGATACAGGGCTCTATCCTTATTCTCATATGGATCAACGAGGTCTTCCAATCTGAGCTGGACCAAGCCATTTACTCTTCTGGCCTCTCTATGGTAGGGGATGAAGGGGAGTAAATCTTCTGTGGGGAAGACATCCTTAGCTAAACCCAGATTAGTATAACCTGCTTCATTCTGAAGAAAGTAAATGAAGTTTAGCGTACGCTCTTTGGCCAGCTGGTAAACTGAGTCCCTTTGGACATGAGTAAGTGGGATGATGTTTGCGTAATAGTCATTTCCATTATTAGGCCAGTTCAACATGTACTTCCCATTCGGCATTTCTCCATAGTTTAGCATAAAGTCGCAAGTGGGAACCTTTTTCTCTTCATCCTCACATACTTCCTGACATAGGCAGCTGAACTCTGCCGGATCATAGCCAGGAGGTTCTGGAATACGCACATCTACGGAGTCAGGGAAAAAGGAAACTACGGCAGTGTAGGTGAGATCCTGTATATGCTCATTATAGGGATCTTCCGGTGTGTCTGTTCCTGTGGTAAAGCCAGCACCTGCGAGTGGGAGGACATCTCCTAACTCTGTAGCTTCTATGAGAATATTCGAAGAGATGCTAAGCTTATCGCCATCTTTCCCTTCAAAAACAGCCCCAGTAACCTTATCTCCTTCCTTTAGGACTTGTAGTACTCTGTATCCGTGATATCTGGTGATATTGGGTTCTGCCTCTACTAGTTGGGTCCACATCATGTTCCCTACTTGAGGTTCAAAGAGGGTATTGCTCACCCAGCCCGTAAACACACTATCAGGGCCTCCGTAGTAGTCGTACAGCATGTCTCTGAATTCTCCCCATAGTCCGGAAGGAAGTCTATGGTTGCCATCAGTGGCCCCTACACCTGCCGCAGTTAGCATACCTCCCAGCCAGGGTGTTTCTTCTACCAATATCACCTTGGCGCCCATTCTGGCTGCCTGTATAGCTGCGGGGGTTCCACTGGCACCTCCGCCTACTACCAATACCTGGGTCTGGAGAGTGGGTTGTGGCTTTTGACAGGAAAATAGAGAGAACAGGAGAATGATTCCTCCCAGTAACATGTATGGTTGAACGCTCCTCATGGAAATAGGGTCTTTTTCCATAAGATAGGAGAGAATTTCCGAAATGGTATATAGTCAGACTAAGAATTTAGCTGAGTGGAGAATGCCATTCCCATTTGCTGTTGGTATTTCTCGATGACTCTGAAAATTTCTTTTAGGGTTACCTGCTCTATTTTGGTTAGTTCCGCCAAGGGAATGAGGTTATCAGCATTCAGTTCCTTCCTGATTTGGGCGGTTTGGTGCTGAAGCCTTAGGCGCATCATAAAATAGTAAGACTGATGTAGCTCTTGATATTCTTCCTGGCTCAGGACTTTTTTCTGTTTTAGTTCCAGTAGCCTGTGGCCGGTGTTAGTAGCTTCTATCTCATGTCTCAATGCGTAAACTCTGACCATTTCTACCAGAGAATTCATCGGACTTTTGATGTCTAAGCCTTTCTTCTTATTGGCTTGCTCAGTCAGCTTAAATCCTCTAAAGAAGGTGAGAGGCGGTTTTCGCTCAATGGCTCCTCTACTTTCCTGTTGGAAGAAGGTGGCAGAGCCTTTCTCAAGTATGTTGAAGACGTTAGTTTTCAGGGACTGTAGTAATCTGCTATCCCCAAATATGATTCTGGCATCAAAGAAGGACCTGCTTTCCTGCAAATGTATGGCGGTAGGCTGCTTGATCCAGGTTTGGAAGTACCTCTTCCAACTCAGTAAGGGTTGGTTCCATTTAGGATTTTGAGCCATTACTCTATGCTGACAGTAATCAAACCCTACCTGATTTAGCTCGAAGTTGATGTGCTTAGCCAATTCCAGGAAGTAGGCAGACACATGCTCCTTGTCCTCTGGATGGGGATCATCATAAATGATGGCATTATCCTGGTCTGTAGCCAGGGTTTGTTCCATTCTCCCTTCACTACCGGTAGCAATGAAAGAAAATGCTACAGGAGGATTCCCTACCTTATCCATAGCTCTATGGATAATTCTCTGGGTGATGGCATCCACTATCCCACTGATGACCTGATTGACGATTTCGGGTCTCATCCCTCTTTCAATCAGTCTGTCTACAATGGCGGGAACTTTGGTCCATGCAGCAGCTAATTCTTCAATTTCATTTGACCGCTGAATACTCCGGATAAAGATGAAGGGGGAGTGAGTAGGATCATGTAAAAGCTGTTCTAAAGAAACTATCCCTATGATCTCCTGCTCACTTTCTACGCCTAAATACCTTCTCTGCTGTTGGAACATGCTCAGGATGGCCTCATGCTTGTAGGCTCCCTCATGTATGGAAGGAACGGGTTGTTGCATGATGGTAGAAACTTCCTCCTGGGGATCAGCCTCAGAAGCTACTACTTTTATTCTCAGATCTTTATCAGTCAGAAAGCCTACTACCTCTTCTTCCCTGTTTTTGATCAGGATATATTCCTGGTCAAAGTGCGTCATAATATTGGCTACTTCCTGAATGCTTTGGTCCTGAAAACAGGCAAAGTCTGGAGGGATAATGGCGGAAGTAATTTTCTCATTAAAGGTATAATCTGCTCCCTGGAAGCCTGATTCAGGACCAGGTTGGGTATTTACAAAGGAAACATATCCGCTTTGGATCATCCTTTTCCCCAGTTGTTGGGTGTAGAAATCCCCAAAGTCAGTATACTCTCTGCATAAATACAGGAAGTCATCCTTAGGTAGCGTAAATATGGTGGCGTTCTTGATGGCGCGGGTGGTTCTGATGGCTATCAGGTTGTTCAGAAGGATGGACATAGAACCAAAGGTGGAGTGGGGAAGAAACTCCTCTCGGTAGGATTTATTTCCATCATCATCCAGAAAGTACTTTTCTACCTTTCCAGAAACGAGTATGGATAATTCGTTCAGGCTGCTGACATTTTGCTCATAGAGGACTTCATCAGCTTTTAGCTGCTTTTTCTTCATGAGCTTGAGAAGTTTATTCAATACTTCTTCAGGCAGCAAATGGAATGGAGCTACTTTTTTTAGGGTTGATATATCCAGGCGCTCCATATCCTTCTTTTTAACTAACAATGTTCTCACAATTTCCTCTAACAATTGAATATTGGCAAAAGTACAACTATTCTAGGATGAATAATTAAAAATTTGTGAAAAATTGGTATTAAATTTTAGCGAATTGCTAATTATTCTGTCTTTCTAGTGATAAGTAAATCTTTCTTCCAGGCCTCCTATAGAAATCAGGAACGTACCCGTCTCCAGGATTTCAGTTCCATCTTTATCAGGATAGCTAAGATGTACCTGAGGAAGAATATCAAACTCAC